>DYRX01000019.1:8438-27752 GCA_020718525.1 Victivallis vadensis | reverse complement strand
TAAATTCACAATTTGAATTTATTAAAATGAAAAACTATAGCTTGTCTTTGTGCCATTCCTTCAGAATCTCGGCAATCTGTCATGTAAATTAGGAGACTGAAGGAGTATAGTGTGTTTGCGTCATCGAGATATTTTACACATTTGAGGAAAGCTTGTGGAGACTGAAATAGAAAGAAAATTTTTGCTTGCTGGAGAGGAGTGGCGCAATGATGTCAATTGCGAGATTCCGATCAGGCAGGCATATTTTGAAATGTCAAATGGCTCTTTTAGGGTAAGAACCAGCGCAGACAAGGCTTTTTTCACGATCAAATCCAAAATCTCGTCCTTGAGCCGCCGCGAATTCGAATACGAAATCCCCGTATGCGACGCAGAAGAGATGATGACTTGCGGACTCTGTCTTTTGCCGCCAATTGAAAAGGTCAGACATATAGTGATCTACTCAGGGAAAAAATGGGAGATTGACGTCTTTCATGCGCTCAATGAAGGTCTGATCGTTGCTGAGATTGAACTCGAAAGCGAGGACGAGCAGTTCGACAGGCCGCCCTGGCTTGGAGCCGAAGTGACAGAATTACCTCAGTATCTAAATTCCAGCCTCTACAGACATCCGTTCAAATGCTGGTGAAGAAAGAAACACATGGCAGAACGATTCTTCAATGAGGGGCTTCGAAGAAGCTCCATTTTCTTTGGACGTGGCCCTGACGTGAGAGACTTCCTTCTTATGGCAAAAGCATGAAAATTTCCTGGCATTTTAGGATAATACGCGAAAGTCTTGTCAAGACTCTGTCCTCCTACTCGATAGATTCCAGCGTTTCTAAGCTTTCGGCAAAGGCCGCCATCGCGACCTGTCTGGCAACATATCTGTCCCTGGCACTGAATTTTCAGGAGCCATTTTTTGCCGGTTTCGCATCGTTTCTAATGCTTCTGCCGGGATCAGGCGCAGTCTTGACAAGGGCTATTCAAGGGATTGCTGGTTCGATCATAGGCGCCATCATCGGCTATTTCGCGCTCGGATTCACTGTCAACGATCATTTCGCTTTTTCCATCTCCGTTTGCCTCTTCGTTTCGATCTTCTCATATCTCATGAGCGTCAGGACAAAGACCTCATTTTTCTGGTACTACGCCCTTGTCAATCTCATTTTGGCATCAATGAGCGGCGCAATAGCCCCCTCGACCGTGTTTGAAATCGCATTTTTCAGGGTTATCAACACTTGTCTCGGGATACTCTGCCATCTTCTTGTCTGCGTTCTCATACTGCCGGATTTCACCGAGGATAAAATGGATGCATCGCTCAAGGAATTGAGGAGCAAAATATTTTTCTTCGCCTCGACACTGGCAAAAAACTATCTTTCTGGCTCTTTCACCTCGACGGATCTTTCCGATCGCATCGAAGAGCTGGAGCTCAAAATCAAGGACATTCAGCTTGAATTAGACAATCTGAAGACCGAATCTAAATTCATCGGCGGGTCGGGTCTTGACCATGAGGCGATTTTTTCAGGGATACAGAGGAGCTTCAGAAACCTCTGCGAATTTCGCGAGTCCCTGGAACTTTTCGAAAACAAAAATCCCGCCTTCCAAAAAAGTTTTTCCTCCCAGATCGAAGGACTTGCTTCGATCTGCGAAGAAGAGGCTGAAAATAATAGCCTGCTGGACAAGGATCTGAAGAAGAGGATTGATTCGGTCCTAGACGGGATAATCGGAACAATGAATGAAAAAGCTCGAGATTCAGCTCCCAGATCAAATCCTGAGGACATACTTCTTTTTTGCGATTTTGTCCGTCTCTTCCGTGGGATTTCCGGCGAAATGACAGCATGCCGCTCTGAAAATAGGACCGGAACAAATTCTGAAAAATCCAAAGGCCTTTTCTGGATTTTCATGAATCCGATTTCAGAGACTAGGCGGTTGATCATGAGTATTGATCCTATGCTCTGCCTGGCTTCCATCAAATCGGCAATTTCAGTCATTTCTGTGTTCTGGCTCTTTTTCTGGCTGGAAATACCAGGCTCCGCCACGACTGTCGCCATCTCGGCGGTGACAGTCGCCAGACCGGACATCATATTGACGAGGCATCGTGCAATACTGCGTCTGGGCGGCTGTCTTGTTGGTGCATTTCTCGCGTTTGTCTTTCTGGCGTTCGGAGTCCAGACCGGAGCCACCATGTTCGCGTCTCTTTTTATTGTCGCCTATTTTTCCGGCATAATTTGGGGAGGAGACGCATCCATCGCCTATTTCGGGTATCAGATCTATATTGCCTACATCCTTGCGGTTGTTCCGGATCTGGCGCCCGCTCCGGATGTCACAGAGCCGGTCCAGAGAACTGTCGGTCTCCTTCTAGGCGTTCTCGTCACCTGGATTGTATATTCCCTTGTTTTCCCGCAGAATCTTTCCGAGCTTCCCATGGAGAAATTGGGTGAACTGCGCAGGTGCCTCTCGCTGTGTCTTGCGAAAATCGCAGACAAGCTGAAAGCACGCGCATCGCTCCAGGATGCCTGCAGACCCCCCTCAGATGCCGAGTTCCATGAGCTGTTCTCCCTTATCATAATGATCCGGGCGCACCGCGAAATAAGATCTGAAGACGCGGCAAATGCAAGACGACTGGCCGTGAACTGCTTCCGCATAAAAAAAGATTTGGACTCTTTTCTGGATTGCGATCAGAAGGAAATTGACATGGTCTCCAATTCCAGCAATGAGATTCCGTTCAGAACAGCCTCCTTGTCCGCAAAGGTTCTTGATTCAAACGGCGGATCAGACACCTCATGCGAGAATGAAGCCAGAAAGATCGCCGGAGATTTGAAGGAGTATTTGTCTAAACTAGAGATCTCCGCTCCGAGCACAGATCCCGCTTCTGATTTCAAATTTCAGTTTGCAAGCATCGTCCTCTCATTGGAAAAAATACTCCGAGAGATAATATTCTGTCAGAAAACCATAGGCTCTGGAGCGCATGAGAAGAAAATTTGATGTGATAGTTGCAGGGGGAGGACATGCGGCGGCGGAGGCGGCGCATGCTTCGGCGCGCCTGGGCGCGGACACCCTTCTGCTTGCCATGAACATGGATCACATCGGGCAGATGAGCTGCAATCCTGCAATTGGCGGAATTGCGAAAGGACAGCTTGTCAGGGAGATTGATGCACTAGGGGGAATAATGGGAAAAGTCGCCGACGCGTCCTCGATTCAGTTCAGGATGCTCAACATGACAAAGGGGCCCGCCGTCTGGTCCCCCAGGGCTCAATGTGACAAACTCTGCTATCAGAGGGCATTGAAATTTGAGCTGGAAAAAACACCGAATCTCTCTATCCAGCAAGGAGAAGCAGTCTCTTTTCTGATGGAATCCGGCAAAATATCCGGCGTCCGCACAGCGCATGGGGAGGAGTTTGGCGCAGTTTCCATAGTCCTTGCGCCCGGAACATTCATGCGGGGAGTTCTCCACTACGGGCTCATCAATTTTTCGGGGGGCAGAGCTGGAGATCCGCCATCCGCGCTTCTACCCGAAGCCTTGAGCGCTCAGCTCGGTTTTAGGCTTGGACGCCTAAAGACAGGGACGCCGCCAAGAATTCTGGCAAAAACAATTGACTTCGCCGGACTCTCCGTGCAGGATTCTGATCAGTGCGACGAGGGCTTCAGTTTTTTTCCAGATGACCTTGCCTATCCTCGTGCCATCAGAAAAAACATGCCCTGCCACATAACTAGAACAACAAAAGAGACGGCTGAAATTGTCCGCCGCAACATATCAAGATCACCCCTTTATCAGGGAGTGATTTCGGGTGTAGGGACACGCTATTGCCCCTCTTTCGAGGACAAGGTCATGCGCTTCCCTCATCATGAAACGCATCTCATCTATCTCGAACCCGAGGGCGAGTTCACCGAGGAATATTATCTGAACGGCATTTCGACCAGTCTTCCCACCGATACGCAGATCGAAATGATTCGTTCAGTCCCCGGACTTCATAGGGCGGAAATCTCCAGATTCGCCTATGCCATCGAGTATGATTTCGTCTTCCCGGATCAGCTTGATAGAGCTCTCTCATCGAAAAAGTTTCCCAATCTGTTTCTTGCCGGACAGATCAATGGAACCAGCGGATACGAGGAGGCGGCGGGTCAGGGGCTTGTCGCCGGGCTGAATGCCGCACGCCATGCCGCATCTCTGCAGAACTACGAATTTTCCAGAGAATCTTCATACATCGGAGTGATGATAGACGATCTTGCAAGCAAAGACATCATCGAACCATACCGGCTTTTCACAAGCCGCGCGGAGCACCGCCTTTCGATCAGGCAGGACAATGCCAATCTGCGTCTCTGTCCGGTCGCGGCTAAACTCGGTCTTCTGCCTCATGAAAAAGTCAAGGCTTTTTCAGATTATTTGAACAGGCTTGAAGCCCTCCGCTCTAAAATTGACGCTAAAGATCCGAAATTCAAAAACTTGAAATCGGCGATGGTGGAACTGCGCGGAATATTGCCTGACAATCTTCCTTTTGAGGAGGATGAACTTGGACTGGATCTCAAATCGAAGCAGGACAGAATTATGCTGGCACAGATTCTCATCTCCATTCACTACGAGGCGTATATTGAAAGAGATTTGAAGACCATAGAAAAAATGAAAAAGCTTGACGAATGGACAATTCCACCCGATTTCGACTATTCCTGCATTGTCGGGCTAAAGAATGAAGCGAGAAGCAAACTGTCAAAATTCTCCCCTAAAACCTTGGCGCAGGCATCAAGGATTGACGGCGTAACTCCCTCTGAAATATGTCTTCTTCAGATTCATATCAGGAAAAGGCGTCTGGATCCGGAAGCAATAGACAGGCAAAGCCAGACGCTTTGCTGAAATCCTAATTAAATGCCTACGCAAAGAGCATTTTTCCGGCATCAGACGATGCGAAGCATTTGTCAATATATTCTTGGATTTTTACGCGATGTTTTTTTCTCCGATGCAGATTTGCAGGTCTCCCCAGCTTTTGTCCAAATCTATCTTCAACGCGCCTTTTGTCCCAAAGATACTCAAAGCCAGGCTGTTCGAGTGTCCCGTCGCCCACCTTGAAGAATGTATTGTCCCGAGCGCTCCGTTTGCAAGCTCGACAGTTGCGCTGAATGAATCGTTCGCATCCATCTTCATTCCATCAATGAATTCGTCCCCGTTCCCTTTGTTGAATGTCTTAAGGTTGCAGTAGATTTTTGAAATCGGACCTGCGACAAAAGTGGTTAAATCAAGTATGTGCACTCCAATATCGCCAAGATCTCCCTTGCTTCCGGCGGCTGAGCAGAGCCTCCATCTCGATCCGGGATTTTTATTCCAGTCCTTGCGGGAGGAGCTGACCAGCCAGGACTGCAGATAGCTCGCCTCGAAATGCCTTATCTCACCAATTTTTCCCTCCTTCACCATTGATGACGCCTTTTGAAGGGCCGAAGATGCCCTATATGAAAAGTTCACCATGTTGATGATTTTCGCCTTTTTTGCGGCTTCCAGCATGCGTCTGGCGTCGTTTGCGTTGGTTGCAAGGGGCTTTTCACAAAGCACATGCTTGCCGAGCCTGATCGCATCAAGAGAGACGGAGCAATGCGCTGAATCTGGGGTGACATTGCTGATCGCGTCAATGTCCTCATTCTTCATCATTTCCATGTGGTCGGCATAGTGCGTCGGAATGCCATGGGTCTTCGCGAATGCCGCAGCCGCATCCGCCCTCAAGTCTGCGCACGAAACTATTTTTGCTCCCTTGATTGAGGCGAACGCCTTTGCATGGCCATTAGCCATCCCTCCAGTTCCGACGATAGCAAGCTTTATCATGATGTTGAATTCCTGTTTTTGAGTTGATTTTCTTATATGCCTAGGAAAACACCTTTGCAGAATAAATTCCAAAAACATGAATGAGGGGCGGAATTTAAACCTCAAATTCGTTTATTCAAATTGAAAATAGGTCATAAATATTCCAATATTGCGCCTTGATTGTGCAATCGTAGGAATTTATAGTGACATTTACTGGAAAATATGCGATGTGGGATGATCTTATCAGACCTTTCCCACAACTTTCATAGTTGTGGGAATATTAGATTTGCTTGTGCGGAAGGACTTCCTCCGAGCAAATCATTGGGAAAGATCTAAGCTTAGGCGGAGCAATGTCTTTCATTCTGCTCCGCTTGTGCAAAAGCCGGATCTGTTTGGGCCTTGCCGCGAATCTTGGAGCATGAAAAAAGTCTTGGGGATTGAGAGCGAAATGAAAAGCACCGGGCATGTGGACAAAGCTTCCGAATATTCCATAGTGATTCCTGTCGTGAAACTGGAAGGAAATCTCCTCCTTGAAAATCTGCTTTCAAAAATTTCCGGGCAGACCCTACTGCCAAAGGAGGTACATCTTGTCGTGGGAGATCCAAGACAGGGCAGAGCAATCAATTTTGGCGCGGGAAAAATAAACTCCCGATATTTTGCGACTTTGGACGATGACAGCATCATTGACGACAAAGATCTTTTTCGCAAGCTTCTTGACGCGATGGACGCAGACCCTGGAATTGGAATAGGTGGAGCCTCGTGCCTGATCCCCAAAGATGCGTCTCCCCTGCAGAAAAGGGCGATGCGTGAAATTCCAAGAAGATTCTTCCCAGTACAGCCCAGAAATACCCCATCCGACATGGTTCAGCATCCCTGCCTCATAATGGAGACAGATTTTTTCCGGGCGATTGGTGGGGAAGACGAGGATCTCGTCAGAGGACTTGATCCGGTTCTGCGCAAGAAGGCTAGAGATGCCGGAAAAAATGTCTCGATAATCGCGGACACATGGGTCTATCATGGAATTCCAGACTCCCTTGCAGGAATAGCCAAAATGTATTACAGGAACGGAAGGGGATCGGGTTTTGCTTCGAGAAATTTCCCCGACCGGATCATAGAGCTTTCCGATGGATACGACAACGGCTTTTTCATCGAGCGCCGTCCTCTTCCATTCAGAATCGCAAGACGCGTGTGGAATTTAGCCCTCTGCATTTTAGGATTCGAATTTGTGAGGCTTGTCACGGAGATCGCCTACGCTGCAGGACTGCTGAAAGAATATTTTTTCCCCCGCTACAGCAGGGAGAAACCTCAGGTCAAATCCATAGAAAGCAGCGAAATTCCGCGCAAAGGATTCAAATTGTTCGTCCATAAGGTCAAGCTGGTCTGAGTGAGTAATCGGCTGACTTGCGCATGTAGGGACGGTGCAGTGAAACAGCGTGCCTTCAGCACGCATGATCCTATTTTACGATGGATTCCTATGGTTGAAACCATAGGCTACGTTACTCCGCCACTCCCGCGGCTACAGAAGTGCCACTTTCATCTTTACATGTCAAATCGGATAAGGAGCAATAATCAATATTGTTATTCCCTGATTATAAAGAAGATACGGTTAAATTTCACAATTATATACGCTGTCGCGGATTCAGATGTCTGAAGTTAAATCAGAAAATGGGGCGAATATCTGGAAAATGTCGTAAAAGATCTCCCGCAGGAATCAGCGACTGATTCCCGATATAGTTTTTAGTGCTATAGCTTTTCTGTCACGATGGATGTCGCGCTTCCTTTTGCAAAAACTGCGACAATCTCGTCGCCTTCCTCTATCATTTGCGATGAAGTTATTATTTTGGAGTCCGATCTGCGTTTGACAAGGGAATATCCTCTTGAAAGAACAGCATTCGGATCGAGAGAAGAAACACGTGATGACAATCCGCCGAGGCGCATCTTCGCGCGTTCAACGGCAAGAGAGAGCGAATTTTCCGCCCGTCTTGAGAATTCGTCTGTCTTCTGCTGGCAAATTCTGATCATGTGCGAAGGCTCTTTGAAGACGTAGGAGCCTGCAAGTCTTGTGAACCTTGTCCTGAACTGTCCAGCTCCAAGTCTTACTGCCGATGAAAGGCGGCGTCTGGAATCCGAGAGAGCATTCTGAAATTCTTCCTGTGTCGAGATTAGCAGTTCGGCGGATGCCGAAGGCGTTGGCGCGCGAAGATCCGCAACCATATCGCATATTGTGAAGTCAATCTCGTGTCCCACTGCGCTTATGGTGGGAATCTCGGAAGATGCAAGCTCCCTTGCAAGAATCTCCTCATTGAATGGCCAGAGATCCTCGATGCTTCCTCCTCCGCGCATAAGTATTATAACATCAACAGACCTGCTTCTGTTGAAAAAACGGACGCCTTCTGCGAGAGAGAGCTCGGCACCGCGGCCTTGGACAGGCGAAGGATAGATTTTCACATGCAGTCTAGGAAAGCGCCGGTTTATTATCTGGAGAAAATCGCGTATTGCGGCTCCGGAAGGCGAAGTGACGATTCCAACTCTCAAGGGTAGCTTTGGAATCTCTTTTTTCCGCTCTTGCTCGAAAAGACCTTCGGCATGAAGCTTGTTTTTTAGCTCCTCGAAGCGCCGGAAGAGATCCCCCAGTCCTTTCGGTCTTATTTCCAGAATGTTGAACTGATAGTCGCCCCGCGGTTCATAGACGCCAAGTCTTCCTCTCGCCTCGATCTGAGTTCCATTGCATATCGCCAGCTTTTCAAATAGCAACTGCCCGTTAAAGCACGTCGCCTTTATCTCGCACTTGGAATCCTTGATAACAAGGTAGACGTGTCTTGATCTCGGGTTAGGTCTCAAGGTTCCGACTTCTCCTTGAATCCAGAATTCCATAAATGCGCCGTCAATGACAGTCTTCACTGCGGAATTGACCTCTGAAACTGTCCAGATTTTTCTTTCAGGCGCCATTATTGCCACAGCGTTCAGGTACGCGACATTTTATGATTGTTTTCCTTGAGAAATGCCCTTTTTTTAGTGCATACAGAGCAGGAAGGAGAGTCGCAGAGAAGAGCGTCATAGCCTTTGCCCATAATGAGCTCGATGGAGACGTCAATTATATTGTTGGCAAGGATTTTCATTGATTCCGCGGCACCCACTCTACCTTTGATGATAAGTCCCAATCTGTCCAGCTCATCCTGGACAACATTGAAATTTCTACTGCATCCTGGATTTTCAGTTGGATGGCAGTCATATGATTCATTGTCAGAGACCACAAGCTTGATTGTCTTATCGTAGTCAGGGTAGGCGATGTGCAGGTATGGCGCATTGGCGATGGATTCGGCGACATGGACGATTGAACATGAACGCATGTCGCATCCTATGTGAACTATCCATCCGCCCATTTTGGCAAGTTCGTGGAAGGGAGATCCGATTCCAAGCGGAGCCTTGCCTTTGTGGGTCTTGACCAAATCCTTCGCATGCTTCCCAATTGCGGCAACGCTGTGCGTGTGATTTTCTGATCTGACCACTCCAGAAAATGTCCTGAATGTTTCCGGAACCAGACCAAGTCTGCAGGGAGTGCTTCTGAGATCAACAGTGTCGTGCGGACCGTTGAAGCATGGCATCATGAGCGTCCCCTTGCTCAGACCGCCAATCGAGTCAATCATAGCCTTTATGAAGGTCGCAGGACCTCCGTCAACGGCCCCCAAGGACTTCATTGACGAATGAACGGCAATTATGTCTCCATCCTTGATGCCGAGATTCGCCCTAAGATCCTTTTCTATGTCGCTTTTCGTCAAGATCGCAGTTCCTTCTAATTTCATAAGTCGAATACCATCATTTTGTTATGTTGTTCTTGGTGCCTCTTGCCTGACTCCGACGCAAAAGATTCTGTCATATGAATCTACCATGAATTATGCTTTTTTCAAACACAGAGCAGATCTTTTGCGCATTTTTCAGTATCATTCAGCACTCGTTACCGGTGCTGAAAACAATCGCAAATAAAAATCCCTCTTTTGAAAAGATAAATTGATGATGCAAATTCCCAAGGCCACCACAACCCATAAAGGGAAAGAGCACCATCATGAGGAATCTAAGACATCCGAATGTAGCTCAGCCTTTAACACATTGCAATTGAAATCCTATGTCTTAAATTATTCAATTTGCAAATTGCAAATTGCATTTTAGTGCAAGATCCTTGCTGTAAAATGTTAACGACTTATACTGCTTCGACGGCTCCGTGAATATTTGTCAAGGAGCTCCTTCAGCTTCTTCGCCTCGATCGGCTTTGTCATGAAGTCATCCATGCCTGCGCTGTAACAGCGTTCCATCTCCTCTTTCAGGGCTCCGGCGGTCAGCGCGACAATTGGCACATGTCTGCCGGAATCTTTTTCAAGTTCACGAATTTCCTTTGTCGCTTCCTGTCCGTCCAATTCAGGCATCTGCACATCCATCAAAACCAGATCGGGGCTGAATTCGCGGTATTTCTGCACTGCGACTCTGCCGTTTTCAGCTTCTACGATTACGGATTCTTTGGACAATTTCGAGAGCAGTGATTTCACCAGGAGCATATTCATGTGGACATCTTCCGCAACGAGTATGAGATGTCTGCCTTCAGGCTTTCCTATTGCCGCCGTATCGGCCGTGGGTGTCGGCGTTGCGGTTTGCCCCGCCGACAAATTATCCTTCGCCGGTTTGTGGAGCGTGGCGAGACATGCAAAAAGCTGTTCCTGCTTGACAGGTTTGCTGATGCAGAACCTAACGCCAAGATCATCGCATTTTCTATGAAGCTCTGCGTCGTCGGAAGACGAGTGCAATAGTATTAGAGGCTGTTTTTCGGGTGTCAGCTTCAGTTTTTCGCGGATCAGGCGTATGCATTCCAACCCGTCCATGCTTGGCATGTTGTAGTCGCAGATGACAAGATCGAAATGCACGGGGCTTTCCAATATTTCCAGTGCCGCAACTCCGTTGCCGCAGGATGCGGACTCAAGTCCCCAGCCTGCCAGCATATGCTCGAGAATCAGGCGGTTGTTGGCGTTGTCGTCAATGATCAGACAGTGTTTGACATGCGAAATATCTGCATGACTGCGGGCGTCTCCCGCTTCGGTGCAGGCACTCAGCTCGAAGGAGAAGTTGGAGCCATTGCCGGGCGAGCTGACGATCTGGATTCCACTGCCCATTTTCTGAATTATCATTTCGGATATGATCAGCCCAAGACCGGTGCCGCCGAATTTACGGGTCGTCGAGCTGTCCGCCTGTGAGAAGGCTTTGAAGAGCCTTTCTTTTTGCGCATCTGTGATGCCGATCCCCGTGTCCCGCACCGAGATTGAGAATTTTCCCCTGCCACTGCCAATAGGACTGTAGCGGACTTTCAGCTCTACTTCGCCTTTCTCGGTGAATTTGACGGCATTTCCCAGCAGGTTGGCAAGGACTTGTTTGAGACGGACCGGATCAAGCATTGCGAAACGTGGCATGGCGCTGTCCATGTCCAGCAGGATTTCCAGATTCTTCTTTCCTGCTGAAAATTTTACGATATCCACGCTGTTTTCAAAGAGTTCGACCATGTCGGTCTTGATCATTTCCAACTCCATCATGCCAGCCTCGATCTTGGAAAAATCGAGAATGTTGTTGATGATCCCCAAAAGAGCGTGTCCGGAGACGTTTGCGTTGTTCAGATACTGCTGCTGCACCGGGGTGAGTGGCGTATTTCTGAGAAGGTCGGTAAAACCGATCACGCCGTTTAGCGGCGTACGGATTTCGTGGCTCATGTTGGCAAGAAATTCGCCCTTGGCACGGCTGGCGGCTTCGGCCTTTTCCTTGGCATGCGTAAGTTCGGTCTGGACAATGTTGCGGTTGAAGGTGTTAACCAGCATGAGCGCAAAAAGGTTGAGGAGTTTCTTCTCTTTCTCTGAAAATGAATGCCTGCATTTAACTGCGTCAAAACCGACAAATCCGACGCAGGCGTCTCCGTCCATCATCGGCAATGCCAGCAGGCTTTGAATGCCCTGAGGCTCGAGAATCCGCCGTATGCCGCTATCTGGTGCGAGGTCGGAAATATCAGGGATATGGATCGCCTCTCCGGCAAAGTGCGCATTGGCCCAGTCTGGGATGGCGCTGATCGGGACTTCCTGCAGACTGCCTATCTGGGGTGTTATTCCTTCGCCGCACCATTCGTGGGTGTTACTGCATATGTTCCTGCCGTGATCATACTTGAAAACATAGGCTCTGTCTGTTTTGGTGAATTGGCCAAGCATGGCAAGCGCAGAATTGATTGCTTCATCTGTCTTATCTAGCGCAAGATTGATGAAGTCGTTGGAGATGTCCATCAGCATTTTCTGCAATTCTGTCTGTTCGACGAGGGCTTGTTCGGACTTTTTTCTCTCCTGATGCGCAATTGCCAGCGCCATTTGGTCTGCAATCTGGCAGGCGAACGTGATCTCGTCGTCCTCCCAGTGATGCAGGCGATCCACGTGCTCGAAGCAGATCAGTCCCAGGTTGCGCCCTCTGCTACGGATCACCGCATCCAGCATGGATCTGATATTGTTGGGCTTCAGATAGCCTTCCACATAGCCTGCAGTGCGCGGATCCGTCAGCGCGTCATGCGCATCCACATACTTTGCATTCCTGAGGACGTCAAATTCCGCCTGGAATTGAGCCGAGAGCAGTACGGTTCCCGAGGAATGCTCGCCAGTGGAAGCCAGGAAGATGTCCAGATTGACCAGGCGTGTTTCTCCATCCTCAAAGAGCCAGATGCCGACCCGCTCGACTTCGAGGGCGCGCGCCGCGGTCTCTGTCAATTCGAGCGCCAGTTCCCGCACTGCGCCCTCCGCCAAATTGGGGCTGAGTGCAAGAGCGACCACCGCGTCTGACTCCCTCTGGCGTCTAGCCATGTTCCGACGCGACTCCGACTCTGCCCGCTTGCGCTCGGTGATGTCGGTGTCGGAACCGCGATAGCCGCGCAGTGTCCCGTCCGGATTCAGCAATGGCAGACCGTTGGTGGAAAGCCAGCATGTTTCGCCATTTTTGCATCTTGCGGCGCTCGTAAGATTTTGGAATGGCTCTTTTCGGGCGAAGAGTTCAAATGCCGCCTTGAACGAATCTCTCCCATCTTCTTGATGCAGATCGTAGAAGTGGAATCTGCCCACGAGTTCTTCCGGGTCGTAGCCCAGCACATCTTTGGCAAGAGGACTGATAAAGGTGTAGAGCCCTTCAGGGTTGACTTCCCATGTGATCGTCCGGCTTTGCGCCGCCAGCTGGCAGAAGCGGTCTTCGCTGGCGACCAGTTTGCTCCGCGACATGGAAACCGCTTCGAGAAGCCGGTTGACGTCCCGCGCCACGCTGTCAAGTTCATCGCTCCCTTCGCATTGAAGCTGTCGGGAGAAATCCTCTGTGCGCGCAATGCTGTTGATATTTTCGCTCAGCAACTCCAGTCTTTTCACCACTAGTTTGCGCAAGAGCCACAGGACGCTCAGGAGAACCAGGGTGCCTGCCATGGTCAGCAGTGCCGCGACAAGGACCGTAGTCCGCTTGGCTTCCCTTTGTATGTCGCGAGCCAGACTGACCTTGATCAGCAGGGCGGGACGCCCGTTGATATCCCGCACGAGTCCGTAGGCATCCAGAATCTGCTCGTCTCTGATGCGCACCGATTGATCCGGATCGCGCGCCAGCTCCCGCATAATCTTTGCCTGCTCAAGCTTACCTGCTAGCCGGTCGGCGCGATAAAGCGTCAGATTCAATTTCAGGCTCATGGCAAGCGCTTCAATCTGTTCTTCATCAAGCGCTTTACCCACGATCAGGATCCCATGCGCCGGTCCCTGCCGCTGACTGCTGAGAATTGGTGCAAATGCCAGCAGAAGCGGTGCGTCCTCAGTCAGCACGATGCCCGAACGCGCCCTAGGCGCATTCTGGACTGAAGGAAGATAGGAGAAATTGCCATATATCCTTGTAAAATCCTCTGCGGACAGGAATTCGGCGGGGTTCTTCGGGTTCAGCGCTCCGCCACAGATCAAGTGCCCGGAGGGGGCTAGCAACGCCATCATCCTGATGCGGAGGTTTGTCATGGAGGCAGGGGTTAGATTCTCCTCTACAAATGCCTCGTTGCGATCCTGCGCGAATGCGTATGCTTCGTCCCAATACGCCCAGTCCTGAACAGTCGCTTCAAGAGTCGCCCTGCGTTCGGCGAGCGCCAGCAGGACATGGTCAATATCCTTTTTTGCATCCCGCAGTTCCAGGTGGGCAAACTTGTCTTCAATAATGTTGCGCGAACCGAAGTAGAGCACGGTGGTGAGCGCCGCAAGAATGATCCCCAGCGCCAAGGAAGTCTTTCCACGGACACCAAAATATTGCCCGATCCATGCATTCGTCCGCCCGGAAGAGGACAGCCGCGTTCCCGAGCGTGAAAGCGCAAATGCCACGACTAGAAGCATCAGCATGAATCCAGCAGGCACAGCGACCTGCGCCGCCACGTTCCATTTCCAGTCGCGGACATCTATGTCCATGCCAAACACGGCGATCAGCTTGCCGCTTTGGGGGTCGGTCAGCGGCACCTGAGCCGAAATCCAAGTCCCCCAGCGATTGTCGAAGGGACCCATGGTAAGAGGCACTACGGCATCGAAAACCTGCAATTCTTCTGGAGCCGCCTCCTCGTAAAGCTGACCGGGAGGAGATTCGTCCTTGGATCCGGCGGCTTCACTGTCCGCATACATGAAAAGCAGTCCGTCTGGACGGCGTCCCATGAGATATGAAAAACGGCAGTTTGCCTCCGCCGCCCGGATGGCGACAAGCTGTTCCTTTATCCGCAGGTAGGCGGGAGACTCAAGATCTGATTCCGAGCCCGCAAGGGACTTGATGCAGTCAAGGTTCAGCATGCTCGCCGCCAGACGGGTGCGTGAGAGCAGTTCATCGCGCATCTTGCGGTCGGTCTGCGCCGCTGTCTGCCATAAGAAAAACGCTCCAGCCGCAATGGCGGTCAAATATAGAAACAGCATCAGGCGGCGCTCTGCAACAAATTCTTTCAACGTCGCCAATTTCTTCATTGCCTTATCTCGTTCTTAAATATGCAAAAACCCCGTTCCTGCATTTTATACTCTTTTAGGCTGAAAGAGTATATCAGACAAAGAGACCCGTTTTTGCGTTTTGTTCAAGTAAATTCCGGATAAAATGACAGGTGGTTAATCTTTACCCTGGATTCTAAAAAACAAGTATTGAAACTAGAAAAGCTGTAATATGTAGAATTCCTGACTCGTGGAAATTGCTGTTGTTGGGATTTACCTGCCTGTGCGGGCACGCAGACGGGTCGGTCTCGGGGTCGAATATGATTCCCATGCATCGTTTCCGATCCCGATAGCGATCCCGACTCCGGTTGAAACAAATCCAATGTTGTCCGCCTTGAAACTTGCCCATTGTTTTTCACGGATAATAAATTCACAATTTGAATCTATTAAAATGAAAAACTAAGGATACCATCAATAATTTAATTTGGGTGCCGAATATTACTCGATACTGGGAGATAAGGACGAAAATTTAACTATAGACGAGTCCGATTGTGAATTGGATTTTTTCGTTCCGCCTGATGGGCGATATAAATATCGTCCGAAGAAGGAACGGAAAAATACAGTCGCAAGAGACTCGCCGCTAAGCGGTTGCGATCTTTTGGATTTGGATTCGTACCCTTCGAGAACCTTCGATACCTCGGCATCGGGCGCTCTCTCAGAATACGAAGCAAACCTCAAAATCTTCGCAATCCATGTTTAATTTTCAACCTTAATAGAGTATACAAATACCTGCCTGCGCAGATACGCAGGCAGATTCCGATAGCAATTCAGAGATTGCCATGTGCATACTTTGCCGGACATCTGCGTCAAATGTTATTTTGTGAAAAACACGATTGACGAGAGTCCCACTCCATTGTCAATGACGATATTGTGCTGACTTTCTCCAGTCCACTTGAACTTGGAAGGCAGAACTATTTGGATCTCGCCAAAGTTGTTGCTTACGTTCATGTTGTAGTTTAGCACCTTGCATCTCAGAGCCTTGACTTTGTCGCTAGGCTTGTATTCGAGCCAGACGCTGGGTTTGTTTCTGCCAAAATACATTCCTTTTATCACAAGCTTCTGACCGGCATATGCGGACTCAACCTGCTGATCGAAGGTGTTTGAAACCGACCATATTTCAGGCGGCACCAGTGAAACATGCTCGATAAGCAGAGCACCGTTCTTCAAGCTGACGGAGTATTCCTTCGGCGCGATCGGATAGGCGGCAAGATACTGCAGAACAGTCTGAGTCTTTGGAATCTTGCTCTTTTTAATCAAGGCAAGCTTCTTCGTCCATTCGGACTGTATCGAGAGGAAGTCGGCAGATACCAAAGTCTTCATCGTCGCAGTTCCCTTGGAGCCAACTGCGGTCGCCTTCAATTTGGCCTTGGCATCAAAGAGGGCAACCGTCGGATTGAAATCGGTTCCGACCAGTTTGAGTATGGAGCCGACAGCTACAAGGTATCCGTCAGTTGCCGGATAATTGTAGTTCGCCTTGATTGAGATTCCCCTCTCCGGCATCGTAACAACAGCAATTTCGCTGAACGGATCGCTGAGATACATGATGTCGCCTGTCCATTTTTCAAAGATCTTCGGAGATAGAGTCTCAGCCTGCCCCGAGACCTCCACCAATTCGCCCGGCTGATAGACTCCGCTTCCTTTGCCATTGGTAACAGTCAGCTCGTAGGTCTCGGCTGGCGCATCCGCATATTCCGCAGTGACCGAAGCGTTCTTTTCGGGCATGGTGAAAAATGCATCCGAAGAATAAATGTTTGAAAGATACGCAGTGTCGCCTGTCCATTTGGAGAATATCTTTCCAGAAGGAGCGGCAGCAGCGCTTATTTCAGCAAGATATCCCGGCAGATATGAGCCTCCACCCTGACCGCCGACGACCGTCAGCAGATAGGAGATTGAAACAGCAGGCTTGTAGTTGGCCTCAATCCTTATTGCCGATGGACTTGAAGGCATTGTCACATACGCAATCTTCGAGTAATTCGAGTTCATGTACAAAATGTCTCCAGTCCACTGGTCGAAAATCTGCCCTTCGGGAGCATCGTTCGCCTCGACTGGCACAATGTTTCCTTCTCTATAGACACCCGTTCCAGTGCCATTTACAACTGTAAGAGTATAGGGCTTTGTCGAGCCTCCTCTGTAAGTTGCGGTGACAGCTACGTCTCCGGCAGGCATTGTAACTTTTGTCGTGGAACTACTTGCGTCCTCCAGATACTCAGTGTCTCCAATCCATTTGTCGAAAATCATGTTTTCAGGTGGAGTGTAAGCCGTTATTGACACGCTTGCCGCCACGCCGTAGGAGCCAGAGCCAAAGCCGCTTGTCACCGTAAGCTTGTAGGTGTCAACTGCGAAGACCGCAACGATGTTCATTGATTTGGAAACGTTGGTGACTATAAGCGGATTTTCTGTTCCGCTGTAGTCTCCGGACCAAGTCGAGAAATGATAGTTCGCGTTGGGCACGGCTGTGACTGCGCTTGTGCTTCCCCCATAAGCGATTGTCTGGGCCTGCTGTCCTTGGATCGTCCCATTTGCGCCTGCGGTAAAGCTGACCGTGAATTCCGAGCCTTTGAAGTTCGCTGTTATATCCATGTCTGCCGTCACGTTAGTGACCGTGAGCGGATTCGCAGTGAAAGGCACTCCAGTCCAAGTCCAGTCAACAAACATGTGGAATTCGTCATTCGGAACTGCTGTTACAGGTTTGCAGTTGCCTCCATGCTGAACTGTCTGTTGGAGCTCTCCCGTGACAGTGCCGCCTGCGCCGGCTACGAACTTCACCGTGTAGGACTTGATGGAGAAATTGGCTGTGACGGTTGCCGCCCCCGTGAGCGTGGCTGTCGTGTTCGCAAGATTCGCATTTCCAAAGACTACATTCCCAACCGGTTCGGCTGTCCAGTTGACGAAGCTGTAACCTGCCAGCGGAACTGCCGAGACATTCGTTGCAACACCATGCTGAACCTGATGTGCTCCGACAGCCGGTGTCGTCGTTCCGGAAGCGTTCGGAGAAACCGCCATAGTCAGTGTGTATTGATCAAATGCGAAATTCGCAGTTACTGTCGCCGCACCCGTAAGTGTCGCAGTCGTATTTGCGAGTGTCGGATCTCCAAATTTTACGTTCGCGGCGGGTTCGGCTGTCCAGTTTACGAAACTGCAATGGGCGACGGGAGTCGCGCTGATGTTGACGGCTATCCCGTGCTGAACAGTGTGGGTGCCGACCGCAGGAACAGTGCTTCCGGAGTTTACAGGCGAGACTGCCATGGTCATCGTATATTCTGTAAGCTTGAAGTTGGCTATAATCACCATTTCTTTCGTTACATTTTTTACAGTGAGAGGATTCTCTGTCCCCTCATAGTCGCCTGTCCAGCCTGCAAACTGGTAGTTCGCATCAGGAACCGCTGTAACTGGCGTGCAGTCTTCACCATGTAGAACCTGCTGAGGATTTGTGCCTGTCACGCTTCCGAATCCGTCATCCAGGAAGACGACCGTATATGTGTCGGAGAAGTTTGCCGTAACGGTCATGTCTTCTGTGACTTTCGTTATTGTCAGCGGATTCTCCGTACTCCATATACTGCCAGTCCAGTCAACGAAGTGGTAGCCAAGATCTGCCTGAGCAGTGACCGGCGCACAATCAGCTCCATACTGGACGTTCTGAATCTGCGGACTTCCGCCGACAAGCGTACCATTTGCACCAGCGATGAATGTGACCGTATAGACATTGATTGCGAAATTCGCAGTTATGGTCATGTCTTTTGTGACATTTGTGACAGTCAGCGGGTTCTCGCTTCCGGCATAGTCTCCGGTCCAGTCAACGAAGTGATATCCGGTATTCGGAATCGCCGTGACAGGCGTACAGTCACCACCGTAATTGACGGTCTGCACAAGTTCTCCCTGGATGCTTCCGTTCTCACCCGCGACAAATGTCACAGAGTACGCATCTATTGAGAAATCAGCGTCGCTCTGGTCAGCTATGTCCGGAATCTCGACGCTCGACACCTGAACCTTGTAGTCGTCCCCGATTGTCTGGTCAGCTGGGACAGTCCAGTCATAACTGCCGTCATTTTCAGTGCTTGCAACGATTTCAGAACTGAAGATTCCGCCTTTATAGAGGTCGAGCTTGACATTTGCACCGGCATTGGCGGAGTCCCATTTGACTGAACAGGTACTGAGTCGGATGTAGCTTTCGCCGCCGTTCGGCGCGATGACTGTAATTGTGCCAGTGCCGATTGCGAAATTCGCACTGTTGCCTTTTATGCCAGCGTGCGGTCCAAGAGAGGTAATTACAATCGAGTAGTCAAGCCCCTCCAGGAGGGAGGCTGGGACTGTCCAATTGTATAGACCATCGTTCTCGGTGCTTGCAATGACAGTCGAATTGAATACTCCAGTCTTGTAGGCTTCGATCTTGACTGTGTCGCCCGGGATTGTTGTCGTCCAAGTGATATCATAGGCGTAGCCGCGATACCAGGTGTCGGTCGCAATCGGTGCCGTGATTTCAATTATGGCAACATCAACAGAGAAGTCCGCGTCGCTCATGTCCGTGGC
>DYRX01000019.1:0-8338 GCA_020718525.1 Victivallis vadensis | reverse complement strand
AAGTGCAACTGCATTCACCGTGTATTCGACGACACCTCCGGCACTATCAGCAACAGCGAATTTCGCCGCGACTGGGAATTCGGCACTGTGATCGCCAGAGACTGTGATCTGCTTCGCAACAGAGTCAACCGCAATAATAGAGTGCTGGCGCAGGTTTGTCTTCCAAGCGATTTCCTTGGTTTCGTTTATCATCCAAAGTTCGCCGCCATTAGGTGCAGTGACCTCGATGTAAGGAGCAGAAATAGCAAACGCAGAATTGCTGGTGTCCACAACAGTTCCATCAGCGCTGGTGATCCTGACGAAGCATTCATCGCTCGCAGTGCCAGGTGTGAGCCAGTTCTCGAATTTTCCGTCGTTCGGAGTCGAGACTGTTATCAAGTTCCATGAGTTGCCGTTGTCGAGAAAATATTCGAGCTTGACATTCCCGGTGAAGTTGCTCGTCCACGTGATATCGTAGTACGAGTTAGTCAGCCAGTCTTCGCCTCCGTTCGGACTCGTGCTTATGATGTAGGAACCTGGCTGAATTGTAAAGTCGCCGCTCTCGTCAAACCAAGTGGCATCTATATTGCTGGTGACTTTTATTCTGTAGTAATGTCCTGGAAGCATTGCCGGATCAATGGTCCAGCGGTAGATGTTGTTGTATGCAGAATTGTCGGCTGAGTCTGTGATTGTGGTGTATGTAGCCCCGTCGTACCATTCTACTTTGACGCTTCCCCCTAGAATTGAATTCCAGGCAATATTCAACTGCGAGCCAATTGTCAATATTTCATTTCCGACAGGATTTGTGAGAACGATGCCGTCCGGAGACGGGTCGCCAATTTCGAAGAATGCGCCTTCATCAGTGATGAGGCTGTCGCTGTTGCTGGTAATCTTGATGCTGTATTGGTTTCCGGGAGCCAATCCAGTTATGCTCCAAGGCAATGATCCGTTGTTGTCGGCCGCATCTGCAAGACTGGTCTGCCATACATTGTTGAACATGAGATCTATTCTCACGGTGCCTGCAGGAACTAGATTTGTTGCCCAAGTGATCTGTCTTATAGTCTGGTTGGACCATTTCTCACCGCCGGCAGGCGATGTGACGTTAACGAAATCCGGTCTAGCGATAGAGAAGAGATCATCGCTCATGTCAGATGCCGGAGTCGTTACTCCGCTGATTCTCACCTTATATGTGGAAGCGGCAGATTGATAGGTCGGGATGTTCCAGCTGTAGGAGCCAGTATTTGGAGTTGAAAACACAATTATCGGAGTCTGCGGATCAGGAAGACCAGAATTCAAGAGCTCGATCTTGAGGTTCTCCGCAAGGTTCGATGTCCAATTTATGCTGTATGTCTTGCCTACATCGAGGGTTTCCAGTCCATTTGGATAGTCCACAATGACATAAGGGCTTTGTATTGAGAAGTCTGTCAAGCTCTGTGAACTGTAGCTGTAATCGGTCAAATGTGTAATTTTCACCATGTAATGAGTTCCGGCATTTGCCGGGGTATTCCAGGTAAATGACCCATCATTCTCTGTGCTTGCGACAGACTGCCAAAGTCCACCTGAATTCGAGGAATATTCGATCTTGACAGTTCCGCCAAGGTTTGAGCGCCATTTGATTTCGTAGTCCGTTGAACTGATCCAGTTTTCTCCGCCCTTTGGAGAGTCGAGAATTAGATAGTATCCTGGCTGAATTGTGAAGTTGCCGCTCAGGTGGAAAATAGTTGGATCGTCGTTCGATGTGACCCTGACCAAATAGCTTGAAAGCGGGGGAAGCACGGGGTCAATGACCCAAAGCTGAGAATTTGAAAAAGAAAGGTTTGATGATGAACTGTTTATAATATCCCAAGAAGATCCTGCATCTCTGGAGAATTCTATCTTTGCCGTTCCTCCCAAATTGGAAGTCCAACTGATTGTCTGGGAACTGCCGAGAGACCAAATTTCCCCTCCCACTGGTCTTGCAAGCTCCAAGCTCTTGGAAGCAAGTTCGAAGGTCGTAGCGCTTTGATCCGAAACCTGAGAGCCAAGACTCGAAATTTTAATCGTGTAGTTGCTGGAATACGGCAATGCCGGGTCAATTTCCCAAGAGCATTTGCCCAGGTTAGCCGCAATTCCTGTCGCGATCTGCTGTTTCCAGGAACTGCCCTCGTAGAGGTCTATGCGTAAATAGTCACTTAGATTGCTCTGCCAAGTAATTTCACGTTTCGAGCCGAGTGCCCACTTTTCTCCGCCGTCTGGCGAAGTTACATCTATAAAGTCTTTGTATTCAATGGAAAAGACGTTTGGACTCAAACCAGACTCAAGTCCCTGGACTATCTGCACTTTATAATCTGATCCTGGTGTCTGGTCTATTGGGATTGTCCAATAAAAAGTTCCATTGTTTTCGACAGAGTCGGCGATGATGCTGTCCTGGATGCCGTTCTTGAAAAGGAGAATAGAAACATTTCCGCCAAGATTTGATTCCCATTTGAGGATGTGCCCCGAACCAGCTATCCATTTCTCGGCGCCTATAGGGGAAATCAAGGCAATGAAGGAATCCTGTATTGAGAAGGAAGAGTCGCTCTCGTCCTTGACTTCAGGGTTAGCAAGATCGCTTATTCTGACCTTGTAGTTGTTTCCAACTGAAAGTCCGGTCAAGTCCCACTCGAACTTCCCTGTGTTTGGCACAGGCGTGGCAATCAAATCCCAAGACGTGCCGCCATTTGCCGAATATTCAAGCGTTACGTTGGTGGAAATGTTTTTAGACCAGACGATATTTTGTTTGCTGTCTGTAACCCAGGATTCGCCGCCGTTCGGGGTATCCAAGCGCAAGAATGGCTTGAATTCGATTGTGAAGCTGGCATCGCTGGCATCAAGAAGAGCGGTGTCCTGTTCACTAGTGATTAGCACTCTGTAATTGTTGCCAAGCGCTGTCGTGTCAGGAATCGTCCACAAATAACTGCTTTCGAGCCTGGAATTCGAGACCCCTGTTGCGATATTGTAGGCAAAATTGAATTGCCCCGAAACCCATTGCCCCAAGTCAATGCGGACTGTCCCGCTGGCATTTGAGAGCCACTCTATGTAATTTTGAGTACCGATACCCCAGCTTTCAGCCTTAGAAGCGACAAAATAGACCTTCGAGGGGCTTCCGTAGTTTGCAACAAATGCGTCAAGACCTCCTTTTCCGTCCAAATCGCCCATGGCTACAGAGTAAGAGTAGGCATTGCCAAGACGCTGAGCACTGTCTCTGAAATTCCCGAGCCCGTCATTGACCCAGACAGTGCTTGGAGCCGACTGATTTGCAACAAAGGCATCCAGGAACTGATCTCCGTTGAAGTCGCCAAGGAATACGTCGCGTGCCTTGTATGTGGTAGTGAGATATTTTGGTGGAAGAAACTGACCTGGCGATGTCGGATCGTTAAGCGCAAGCGCAGGTACCCCGCTTCCGCCAACTGCAACGAAGACATCGGGATAAGTGTCGCCATTGAGATCTCCCAGCTTAAGCCCAAATGCTGTACCATTTACATTGAAAGAATATTCCCGGGTAAAGACTCCTGAATCGTAGGAGAACGTAGATACATCATTGCTGCCATTCTCTGTTGCCACAATGTCCGGCTGTCCGTTGCCATTGATATCCGCTATGTCCAGAGAGTACCATGGACCGTATGCAGACACATCCCAAAGACTCGAAGTAAGAAAATGACCTGTCAAATCGTTTTTCCACCAAAGACCGCTTCCTAAGAAAATATCCAAGTGACCATCTTGATCGATGTCATACAATTCTACACAGTAAGAATTGAAGCCTGCAAGACTCTGCTCGAATACTAGAGTGCCCTTGCCGTCATTGAACCAGACTTGGTCGTCAAAATTAGTTCCGTTGTTGGCGAAGACAGCATCAAGCCATCCGTCGCCGTTAAGGTCGCCCAAAGCAACACCAAAGCTTGGAGCAGTGCTCAGTATCTGTCCAGCAGAGAATATGCCAGCTCCACCATTAAGCCAAACCTGAGAAGGCTGTTGCATATTGTTCGCAACGAGGGCATCCAAGTCTCCATCGTTGTCAATGTCACCAAGAACAGTGCATGTGCTGTTCGCTCCAGTTACAGGGAGAGACTGTGCAGAGTCAGTGAAGGTACCGACGCCATTTGGGGTCTTGACAGTCATGAACGGAGCTGATATTGCGAAATCGGCATCGCTCTGATCGGAGACGCTCGCGTCGTCAAACTTGTAAATTTTTATTTTATAATTGGTTCCGACCGCGACACTTGATGGAATGGTCCACAGGAATGTGCCCGTATTGTCGGTGCTGTGAACAATCTCCAGTTCGAATGTTCCTTCACGCAGAAGGATTATGGCTATCTTTTCAGTTGAAGCCATATTGCTTGTCCAAGAGATTGTGTGCGACATTCCGATTGCCCAGTTTTCCGCTCCATTTGGAGTGCTTACGAAAAGGTAAGTGCCAAGAGAGGATATCTCGAAGTCTGCCTCGCTCGAATTTGTAATCGGCGGAATATCAATGCTTGTGATTTTAACCCTGTAGTCGTTTCCAAGTGTCTGACCAACAGGAACCTGCCACAGGAATTCTCCGTCGTTTTCTGTTGAAAGGCTTATGTCAGACTGCTTATCAGCTCCCTTCATCAATTCTATGCGGACGAAGGCTCCGCAGACGGACTGCCCGTCAACCTTGGTGTAATCCCAAGTGATAGGATATGCCGAGCCACGGTTCCATTTTTCACCTCCATCGGGACTGGTCACATCAATAGAGCCGAGGAGAATTTGGAATAAACTGCTTGTCGCTGAAACAGTTCCGGGCAAGAGAGACGTTATTTTGACAGCGTAGTCGTTTGCAGGCGTCAGATTTAACGGCGCTGTCCAATTGTAGCTACCAGTATTGGCGGTGGAGTCAGTTATGCTTGAGTCGAGGACACCCCCCTTGTAAAGCTCAATCTTAACATTGCCGGGCAGATTGCTGGTCCACATTATAGGGGAGCTGTTGCCAACATAGATTTTTTCATTTTCAGCCGGCTTGGATATTGTGATGAACGGTGGGCTTATCAAGAAATCCGAAGCACTCAGGTCAACTACGCTTGTGTCTAAATTGCTGGTGACTTTGACTCTGAATTTGTCCCCTGAAAGTCCTGCGGGAGGCGTCCACTTATAGCTACCGCTGTTTGGTGCGGCGACGGCAATCTGCGTCCAAGATGTTCCGCTGTCGGCGGAATATTCCAGCTTTACAGTTCCGCCCGCATTGGTCTGCCAAATGATTTCATGTTCGGTATTCGAACTCCAATGTTCTCCGCCATTGGGAGTATTTAGTACAATATAACTGCTATATAGGATGCTGAAATTGGATGCACTAATATCCTTCCAAGATTCATCAGTATTGCTTACTACCTGTATCTTGTAGTCATTGCCTGCCGCCTGTGCCACTGGCACCGTCCAATTATAAGTGCCAGAATTTACCACGCCGCTGTCAATGATTGCACTAAGGACATCACTCTTCCATAATTCTATTGAGACGGTTCCGGCGGCATTTGACTCCCAGGAAATTTTCTGCTGTGAGCCAGTGGTCCAAATTTCGCCCCCGTCAGGCTCGTTGAGCTTCACATATCCAGAGGACAGAGTGAAGTAGTTTTCGCTAGCCCCGCTTACAAGCGACTCAGTTTCCGAGATGATCTTGACTATATATTCTTTGCTGAGTGCTTGAGTCAATGGTATCTGCCAAGGATAGCTGAATGGAGCTTCATTTTTAACATTGGCTTCAATTTTGCTGTCGAAAACACCAGATTTCCAGAGTTCTATTCTGACTGTGCCAGTTTTCGGAAGGTTAGTAACCCATTTAATGTCTCTTGTGGTTTCGGGAGCCCAGTCCTCATTTCCATTAGGCGAAAGAACCGACAGAGCATATACATCGCTTATCTGAAAATTCGAAGTGGTAGTCCCAGAAACCGCGCTCCCATCATGGCTTATCCTGACCTTATAATCGGTGCCGGCCGTCTGATCTTCTGGAATTGTCCAATAATACGCTCCTGTATTCGGTGCTGAGTCTTCAATTTCGCTGTTCACAATTCCGTTTTTGAGCAACTCAATCTTGACAAACTCGTCTGATGCAATATTGCTTGACCATTTGATAGCATAAGGAATACCCCGCGCCCAGTTTTCTCCGCCCTTAGGCGAAAGAACAGTAATGAAGGGATCCTCGACTGAGAAATCGGCATCGCTCATGTCGGAAATGGAGGAGTCAGTAAGACTGATAATTTTTATTCTCTGAGTGCTTCCCTTGGCGAGAGGAGACCACATGTAGCTTCCATCGTTTTCAGTCGAGTCAACGACAGATGTCCAAGACGTGCCGCTGTTTGCTGAAAGCTCAATCTTCACGCTTCCAGAAGCATCTGACTCCCAAGTTATTTCATTTTCAGTGTTTACGATCCAATTTTCTCCGCCATTCGGGGATGCTACAAGTATATATGGATTCGGAATAATCGTAAATGGCGCAGAACTCCCGTCAGTCCAACTGCGGTTCAGTTCGCTGGTGACCCTGACTCCATAGAAAGCATTGGTCACAGGAGGAATGTTGTAAGGAATTGTCCACAGGAAAGAAGTCTGATTTGCATAGTTGTCAATTCCTTTGGCTATATTTGCATAAAGCCTGCTGGCGTAGCCATATGCAGAACCGGGAATATAAAGGGTCTCTTGAACTGTTATATTCGTCCTCAAAACGACCCCAACGTTAATGTCGGCAGTGTTGAAGCCTTCCTTAATAGTGATCGGAGTGTAATTGTCGATTGGGAAAGAAATTCCAGGAACATAGGAACCAACGTCTACGATTGTATATTTGCCATCGTTAGGTTTATATCCATCTATATATAGATCTTCATCTTTATGGAATTCCGCTGTGACATTTCCTTTCAGATATATGATATAGTTGCTGATGTAAACAGCATCGGTGGGAAATACTGTCTCAAGCCTGTCGCTCGATATGATGCTATAGTATTTCTCGTTGTTGTCTGAGCCTGATATCGCAAGTTCAGTCCCTGTCATGAACACATCAGTCTTCTTTCCAGAAACTCTAATTGACTGACCGGAATAGCTCGTTATCTTATTGTAATTGTCATACAGGTCTATTGATACCTTGCCACCATCGAAAGACTCCCATGTTATTGTCTGCCTGGAACCCTGCTTCCAAGATTCGCCTCCAGACGGATTTATAACAGTAACGGATTTGTAGTATGGACTCCTAATCTTGAAGTAGTTGTCGCTTTCATCGTATGCTGTTCCAGTTTCGATGCTCGTGATTCTGATGCTGTAGTCCGAACCTTCATACAGTTCAGAGACCGAGGGCAGTATCCACGAATATTTCCCATTGTTGGGAACACTTGATTCCAAGGTTTTTATCATTATGCCAGATTTGAAAAGCTCAATTTTAACATTGCCAGAAATATTGCTTGCCCATGTTATGTCTCTGACAGTTTCCATCGCCCATAGTTCGCCGCCGTTGGGCGATGTCAATACTATGGCTGGGCTGTCGCCTATGCTGAAGTTCGCCGCGCTCTGTACGGAGAGTGCACCCTGGGAGATTTTTATTCTGTAGTCTGCGCCGACTGCCTGTCCGGCAGGAATCTTCCAGGAAAAGACACCGTCGTTTTCAGTTGAAGTGACAATGTCTGAGACCTTCACACCGGCCTTCTCCAGATGGATGGATACATTTCCGCCGAGGTTGCTCATCCAAGCTATGCTGTATGTCAGAGTGCGGGACCAGTCCTCGCCGCCGTTTGGCGTTACGAGCGCAATGTATGGTGGGGCAACTTCGAAGTCGCCATCGCTCTCGTCATATACAAGCGGATTGGCCGTGCTTGACACCTTTATCCTGCCGTTTGCAGTCTCCAGCGTCGGAGTCCAGGAATAAGTCCCCGCACTGTTCGCAGTGGAAGCTGTCACCGTAGTCCATGTTGCGCCGCTATCTGTCGAAGACTCTATTCTGACTGTTCCGCCGGCATCGCTCTGCCAGGTTATACTGTGAGCCTCGTTGATCGTCCATCTTTCGCCGCCGTTCGGCGTCGAGACTATGATGTAGGTACCGGGGATAATTGTGAAATTCGCATCGCTCGTGTCAGTCCAGGAAGAGTTCGTGTTGCTGGTGACCCTGACACTGTAGCCGTTGCCTGGACTTGTCGAAGACGGGATCAGCCAGTCGTAGGAGCCGCTGTTCGCCGCTGAGTCCGCTATTGTCAAGACTACACTGCCACTATTGAGAAGCTCGATTTTAACCGAGCCGCCTGCATTGGAAGTCCAGCTTATCTGATGATGCGAGCCGATGCCCCAGCTTTCTCCGCCATTCGGGCTTGTCACTGTCATTGTCGGAGCGTTTATCGCGAAATCAGCGTCG
>DYRX01000188.1 GCA_020718525.1 Victivallis vadensis | reverse complement strand
TACTTCGTGTGCTTTGTGTCTTCGTGTGAGATAATGTTCAACTTTTGGGGAATGCACCTCTCTACATGCTCCTCCTTCATGTCAGAAAAATCAGCTCAAAATCCTTCGCGGCAATTCTCAAAGTTATTTCGCAACAGCCCCATAATTTGCACAGCCGGGGATGCCTTTACGGAATCAGGATCATGATTCCGCATGAACCGCATTACATCTTTTGCCCGCGGATGCAGGAAAAGAACTTGACGCATTATTTTATTGAAAAAACTCCAATTCCATCTTCGCCAGCTTGACATTGCTGGATTTGGCATTTAGTTAAATGGCAAATGAAAGGGATGGAATATGGACAGGCTTGAAATCGAAAGGCTTTCTGTGAAGGCTAATGTCTTCAAGGCTCTTGCGCATCCGTCGAGAATATTCATCCTGGAGTGCCTGCTCAGGCGCGAACACTGCGTCAACGAGCTGACCCGGATGATAGGAGTCGAAATGCCGACGGTATCCAAGCACTTGTCCGTTCTGAAAAATGCCGGGCTTGTGCAGTCGCGCAAGGAGAACAACAATGTCTTCTACAGCATCAAATGCCATTGTGTGAAAGACACGCTCTCATGCGCCGACGCAACTGTGAAGCCGCAGAAGGCAAAATGATCTTTGTGTGAGATAAAGTTGGACTTTTGGGAAATTCCCCCTCTACGATGTAGTTGATGGGGAAATCGGTTATAAAGTTTAGCAATATAGCAAAGTAGCGCAATGGCTAATAACTGGAAAGGGCGGATCATGCACAGGAAGCTGAGAGTTGTGGTTGTCGGAGGAGTCGCGGCAGGTCCCAAGACGGCGTCGAAAATTATCAGGAATGTTCCAGACGCGGAGGTGACGGTGGTGGAGAAAGGCGAGTTTCTATCCTATGCCGGCTGTGGCTTCCCCTATTATATCTCCGGTCTGGTCAAGGAGCAGAAGGAGCTGATGGCGACGCCTGCCGGAATTGTGCGCGATGCGGCTTTTTTTGAAAAGGTGAAAAATATCAGAGTGATCAATCACTGCGAGGTCGCAGGCATTGACAGGGCGAAAAAAACTGTATTTGTCAAGTGCGGATGCGGCGAAGAGAGAGTTCTTGACTACGACAAGCTGGTTCTTGCCACGGGGGCATCTCCGTTGCGCCCGCCGCTTCCCGGAATCGCGCTCCGCAATATTTTCACTCTGCACGGAGTCGAGGACGCTGAAGGCATAAAGAGCGTACTCGCAAGAGGAAAAGCGACAGATGCCGTGATCGTAGGTGGCGGACTCATCGGCATCGAGATGGCGGAGGCCTTGATATTGAGAGGTTGCCGAGTGACAATTGTTGAAATGATGGATCACATCCTTTCGATGTTTGATCCGGAAATGGCATCGCTCGTTGAGAAATATGCAGAATCCAAGGGGATACGGATTCTTGGTGGGACAAAAGTCCTCGGGTTCGAGGGCAGTGAAGATGTCGCGAAGGTCCTCACCGACCATGAGACTTTGAGGGCGGACATGGTAATAATGTCTGTCGGAGTCAGACCAAATGTCTCTCTTGCGAAATCATGCGGCCTTGAGCTGGGCAGAACTGGCGCGATCAAGGTCAACAGCCAGATGCAGAGCTCGGATCCGGACATCTATGCTGTCGGAGACTGCGCGGAAACGGTAAATCTTGTAAGTGGCAAGGCATGTTTTGTTCCTCTTGGTTCGACCGCCAACAAGCATGGCAGGGTGGCGGCGAACAGCATCTCCGGGATAAGAGACGAATTCAACGGCGTTCTTGGATCCACTATCTGCAAGCTTTTCGAATTCACCGCCGCCAAGACGGGGCTGAGCGAAAGGGAGGCTGAGAAAGAGGGCTTCGACCCTGTCATATGCCTTTCCCCTTCGCTGGACAGGGCCCACTTCATGCCCTGTGCCAAATTGCTTTATCTTAAGCTTGTGGCGGACAAATCCACCCGGCGGCTTCTCGGTGTCCAGGCGGTCGGTCCGGGAGACTGCGACAAGAGGGTTGACACGGCAGTTGCCGCGATAAGCGCCAAGATGAGCGTTGACGATGTCGGGAACCTCGACTTATGCTATGCACCACCCTATGCGCCGGCAATGGATAATCTCATTGTCGCCGCGAACATTCTGCGCAACAAGCTCGACGGACTCATGTCTGGAATAAAGCCCGAGGAGGTCAAGGCGAAGCTGGCGCGACGCGAAAACTGCCTTCTCCTCGATGTCAGGACGCCCGACGAGTTCGAGCAGGGGAAGATTGAGCCCTGCATGCACGTTCCGCTCGGTAAGCTCAGATCGTCTTTGTCAGTTTTGGACGCCTATAAAAATACAGAGATTATTGTATTCTGCAAGATTTCATTGCGGGGCTACGAAGCCGCGCGCATTCTTGGCGAAGCCGGTTTCCGCGATGTGAAGGTAATGGACGGAGGCGTGCTGATGTGGTGCTAAGGGACTGTTGCTAAACAGCTTTGCCATTTGGCACGGGTGCCAGATTATCAATTTCAAGGGACCAGGAATGCGGCATCAACGGTCTCAACGTTCCCGCCCCGGCACCACCCTCAGCGTTCTCAAGCTCCCTGACAGCGCTTTCTACGGCATCGGCGCAATCTACTCTTTATTTTGCATCTTCAAGGCATGCAAAGCGAGAAAAGTTGTAAAAAAGAGATTTTCGGCTTGTATTTAGCTTTGGATTTTGTAACTTTAAGGTTTCGGACGCGCTTGTCGCATCATCAAGTGAAATTCATATCCAGGGATCGGACGTGGTAAAGGACAGCGAATATATCCTCGAGCTCCTGACAGACTACGGAATGCTCACGCCGGAGCAGATCAACGAGGGATGGGAGAAGGTCGCGTCTTCCGAAGGGAAGATGGACATCGTTGACGCTCTCAAAGCTCTGAAGCACATCAACGAGAAGGAAGTGATGGCGCTTCTCGCCCAGCAGTATGGGCTTGAGACATTGGATCTTGGCGACTATCAGATTCCAGCCGAGGCGATTGAGGCGATTTCGGGCGATGTCGCCAAGCAGTACAAGGTCGTTCCTGTGATGAAGCATGACAATCTTCTCACGATTGCCATGAGCGATCCCACCGATGTCGAGACCTTGGACTCACTGCGCTACATTCTGCGCTGTGACGTCGAGGCGGTGGTCTCGCCGAAGGATCAGATACAGAGGCTGATTGGCCATCATTACGGCTCGCGCGACGAGAGCGTGGACGCATATCTTGACGGGATGCAGGAGGCGGACATAGAGTCCCAGCTTGCCAAGACTGGCGATGCCCGCGACGAGACAGACGAAGATGCGCCCATCATCAAGCTTGTGTCCCTCATCATTGTCGAGGCGATCAGAAAGAGGGCCAGCGACATCCATCTGGAGCCTCTGGAAAAGCGCTACAGGGTCAGGTACAGGATTGACGGCGTCCTCAGGGAAATGGAGAGTCCGCCAAAGTATCTTCAGGCGAACATCACAAGCCGTCTCAAGATTATGGCGAAGATTGACATCACCGAGAAGCGAATTCCTCTGGATGGAAGAATTCAGCTCAAGGTCGAGGGCAAGGAAATAGACCTGCGCGTTTCCACAATTCCGACAACGCATGGCGAGAGCATTGTCATGCGAATCCTCGACAAGGCGAGCATTCAGCTCGACATTCCAAAGCTTGGGTTCTACAGCGACGACATGGAGCTTATTCAGAAGATAGTCAACATGCCGGACGGAATTTTCCTGGTGACAGGTCCTACCGGTTCCGGCAAGACGACATCCCTCTACGCCTTTTTGAACTCGATCAACACTCCTCACAGAAAGATAATAACTGTCGAAGATCCCGTGGAGTACATGCTTTCTGGAATCAACCAGGTGCATGTGAGCGCACAGATTGGCCTGACATTTTCGGCGGCGCTCAGGTCAATGCTTCGCCAGGCGCCGAACATCGTCATGGTCGGCGAGATCCGCGACAAGGAGACTGCTGAAATCGCCATCAATGCGGCGCTTACCGGGCACCTTGTCTTCAGCACTCTGCACACGAATGACGCGCCGGGCGCGGTGACCCGACTGATTGACATGGGAATCAAGCCCTTTCTTGTCGCCTCCGCCGTGCGTGCGGTGATGGCGCAAAGGCTTGTACGAAGAATATGCAAGAACTGCTCCGCTCCGTATGTTCCTGATGCAGAGGAGCTTGAGATAATGGGGCTCGACGAGAATTTTGTAAAGAGCTCCAATCTGCAGAAGGGCAGGGGATGCGACGAATGCGGCGGCAAGGGCTATCGCGGACGAATGGGCATATACGAGATATTTTTTGTGACCGAGGAGCTTCAGCGTCTGATCTTTGAGAAGGTGCCTTCGAGCGTGATTCGAGATTCCGCGAGAAAATCCGGGATGAGGACCTTGCGCGAGGACGGGTTGAGGAAGGCCGCCGCCGGCATGACGACGCTTGCGGAGATATTGACAATGACAGTCATGGACGAGGAATAGTAACAAAGAGGAGATTGGGCAAATGCTTGATCCTGAAAGCGAAACCCTCAAATCTATTTTGCTCACTGAGGGGATCTGCGACGAAGGTCAGATCCTCGAAGCCGAAGAGGAATACAAGAGAACGGGCAAACCTCTTAGCGAGATTCTTATTGACTTCCAGATGATTCAGGAGGACGAGCTTCTCCAGCTCATTGCGACTTTTCTGGGGACGGATCTTGTTGACCTGACCAAGGTTGAAGTCGAAAAGCGTGTTGTTGACATGCTTGACTCCCAGAGCGTCAGGATGTACGGCGTCCTGCCTCTGTCATTCGACAACGACACGCTCACAATTGCCTCGAGAAATCCTCTAAACTATCACATCGCGGACGAGATTCACTTCATCCTCAGCAAGGACGTCAGGGTTGTCGTTGCAAAGGAGGCCCAGGTTGATGCGGCGATAGAAAAATACTATCCGGTCGAAACCGAGACCATGCACGACATGCTTCAGAATATGGAGGTGGACGTTGCCGAAAAGGAATTCAAGGATACTGAAGAAAGTGCAACCGAGCTTGAAAGCATGGCGAACGAGACTCCGATAGTCAAGCTTGTGGACGTGATCATGTATCAGGCGATAAAGGCGAAGGCGAGCGACATTCACTTTGAACCGTTCGAAAAAGACTTCAAGATAAGGTACCGCGTGGACGGCGCCCTTTATGAGATGGCTCCTCCATCTAAAAATCTTGCAGTTCCGATCATAAGCCGAATCAAAATCATGAGCGGTCTCAATATTTCCGAGCGCCGCCTCCCCCAGGACGGAAGAATACAGATCAAGATTGCCGGGCGTCCAGTTGACCTGCGCGTCTCATGTCTTCCTACCGCGAATGGCGAGTCGGTTGTTCTGCGCGTTCTCGACAGATCCGTTGTCAACCTCGATCTTGATGTCCTGGGGATTGGTCAGGACGTACTCAAAGACATAAGACGCATAATCCATCTGCCAAACGGAATCTTTGTCGTAACCGGTCCAACCGGATCGGGTAAGACGACGACGCTTTATTCCTCGTTGAAGGAGATCAACAGCATCGAGGACAAGCTTCTTACCGCCGAAGATCCGGTCGAATATGACTTGGAGGGGATCATACAGCTCCCCATACATGAGTCGATAGGAATGACTTTCGGAAGAGCCCTCCGCGCCTTTCTGAGACAGGATCCCGATGTCATCATGATTGGAGAAATCCGCGACTTGGACACAGCCCAGATGGCTATTCAGGCGTCTCTGACAGGACACTTCGTGTTCAGCACTCTCCACACCAACGACGCGCCTGGGACCGTTACCCGACTCATTGACATGGGCGTGGAGCCCTTTCTTATCACGTCTTCCCTGGTCGGCGTTCTAGGACAGAGGTTGATAAGGAAGGTCTGCGAAAACTGCAAGACATCCTTCGATCCTACGGACGACGACCTCAAACTGCTCAACATCACCAGGGAGGAGGTTGGCTCGAACAAATTCTACTACGGAAAAGGCTGTTCCGTCTGCAACGAGACAGGATACAAGGGGAGAAAGGCTCTGACCGAACTGCTGATGGTTACGAATCCAATCCGACATCTGATTATGCAGAGATGCCCGACCCAGGTTCTCAAGGAGAAGGCGAGGGAGCTTGGAATGAGGACTGTCAGGGAGGATGGAGTGAGATCCATTTTGAACGGAGAGACGACAATGGAAGAAGTTCTGAAATACACCACCGCATGATTTGTAGAGACAAATAAGGAGATTGCCAAAGCATGAACATTGAAATGAGCGAACTGCTCCAGCTTGTTGTTGACGAAGGAGTTAGCGATCTTCATATAGAGGTCGGATGCCCGCCAATGCTTCGTCTGCACGGATCTTTGACTCCGATTGACTCCCCTTCGCTCAACCCGGAGGACACGGAAAATTTGGTGAAGTCCGTCGCCTCCGACCAGCATCAGCAGAAAATAAAGCAGGACGGCGGAGTTGACTTCGGATTCGCATTCAGCGACAAGGCGCGTTTCAGGGTGAGCTGTTTCAAGCAGAAGGGGCACTACGGAATGGTCATGAGGCAGATTCCAAACAAGCTTCTTGGTCTAAATGAAATCGGTTTGCCTCCTTCGATAAAGGATCTTCTTTTCAGACCCCGCGGCCTGATACTTGTGACTGGACCGACCGGAAGTGGCAAGAGCACAACGCTTGCCTCGATGATGAACATAATCAACGAGGAGAGGGATTGCCACATAATCACTATCGAGGATCCTGTCGAGTTCTATCATCAGCACAAGAAGAGCATTGTAATTCAAAGGGAGATTGGAGTTGATGTCCCCTCGTTTTCCGAGGCGCTCAGACGCGCGCTCCGCCAGGACCCGGACGTGATTCTTGTCGGCGAAATGCGCGATCTTGAGACAATGGAGGCGGCAGTATCCGCCGCTGAAACTGGACACCTTGTCTTTGCCACGCTTCATACGACGGGAGCGGCGAGGACTGTTGACCGAATCGTTGACGCGTTCCCCGCGGATCAGCAGGAGCAGATTAGAACCCAGCTCGCATCTTCCATGATCGCCGTTGTTTCCCAGGTGCTCCTGCCGAGAGTTGACAGACCCGGTCGTGTCGCCGCCTTCGAAATCATGATCTCTACCCCCTCGATACAGGCGCTTATAAGGGAGAACAAGACGTTCAGAATTACGTCAGATATTCAGACCGGGGCGAAGTTCGGGATGAACACTCTGGACAGCCATCTGACTGAGCTTTACGAGCGCGGAATAATCTCCTACGGCGAAATGATAATGAAGGCTCAGGATGCACAGAGCATAATTCAGAAAATGCAGGGATCCGGAAAAAGGTAGTTAGACTCATTCGGATAGAATGTTTATTTACGGGCATGATTTGGCATCTTTAATGCGTGTATGATTTGCTATACGCCAAATTTTGCGCGTGACGTGGACTTTGATTTTTTCTCATATAACTAGAAAGATGGAGGTTGCTTATGCCGATTTATCAGTACACTGCGATGGATTCTGGTGGCAAGGAGAAAAAGGGCAGGCTGGAGGCTGACAGCGAAAATGCCGTGACTTCCGCTCTCAAAGAGCAGGGGCTTTTTCCAACATCGATCAAGGAAGACAAGGCAAAGTCAAAGGGAGCGAGAGCAACTCCGGGTGCTCCGACTCAGCCAGGTGCGAAAAAGAGCTCCATGGGTATGAGCCTCTCTTTTGGCGCTCCAAAAATAAAGACAAAGGATCTGACGATTATGACTCGACAGATCGCTATTCTTCTTGACGCAGGACTTCCTTTGGTCAGATCCCTGAGAACCCTTGAGCGGCAGGCTAAAAATCCTGCTTTGAGAAAAGTGCTGGGTCAGTCTGCCAATGCCGTGGAAGGCGGTTCGACCTTTTCAGAAGCCCTTGCACAAAATCCGAAATCTTTCGACAAACTTTACCTCAACATGGTGCGAGCTGGCGAAGCCGCAGGTGCAATGGAGACGATTCTTGACAGGCTTGCGACATTCATGGAGAAAGCCGCCAGACTCGCCAGCAAAATCAAGTCTGCAATGGTCTATCCTGTGGTTGTTCTTACAATCGCAGGTCTTATTACCACAGGACTGATGCTCTTCATTGTCCCAAAATTCGAAAAAATATTTGCAGAACTTCTGGGAAGTTCAGACCTCCCGCCTCTCACCCAGTTCGTTATTGGAATAAGCAATGTGATACAGACGCGGATCGTCTTGGTGCTTATTGTCATGGGCTGCCTTGTCGCAGTGTATAAAGTCCTCGTGAAGTTCCCCAAGGGGAAATTTTTCATGGACTGGCTTAGATACCGAATGCCTCTGCTGGGACCTATCATCTCCAAGTCTGCAATTGCGAAATTCGCAAGAACGCTCGGAACTCTTATGAGTTCGGGCGTGCCCGTGCTCAATGCGCTCCAGATTGTTAGGGATACGGCAGGGAACGAGGTCGTCTCAGCGGCAGTTCAAAAGGTTCACGACGCTGTCAAGGAAGGCGAGGGGATCGCTCCTCCGCTCAAGGCTACAAAGGTTTTTCCAGACATGGTCATAAGTATGATCGAGGTGGGCGAGGAAACTGGAAAACTACCTGACATGCTTGTAAAAATAGCCGACACATACGATGAGGAAGTTGACAATGCCG
>DYRX01000187.1 GCA_020718525.1 Victivallis vadensis | reverse complement strand
CGTCCCCGCCAAGCTTCCTGTATGTCGTCGAACTTCACTCGCAGAATGCCTCTGCAACGACCGCTGACTACAAAGTCGTCCGCTAGGTCGGTGATGGACACAACCCAGTTCTCCGCCAGCTCTCCAGAACGGAGTTTCTGGCGTACTTCTTCCAAACTGTATATGCCAGCAACCTTATTGCCCAAGTAACATTCAGACATTATTTCGTTTCCCTGATTATGACAGCTACCGTGACACCATACTGAGCCTTAATTTAGCGGCATTATCGAGCAATATGAGCCAACAAATCCATTCCGTATGTGAGGAACACTTACTCTGAGCAGATTTAGGATTACGGGGGCTATGTTCGGAATCGTTTGCCTACCCAGTCCTTCATCAGTCCGATTTTGATGCGGAAGTCTCACATGCAAAATTCACGTATCCTGCAACTGCGTGCATTAATGAAGTCAGCGGTAAGTTGCATGAATGGCCTGCATTGATCAATACTTTTAGCGAGTGGTGGAGTTTTAAAATCATTGAACTCCATGAAAAATTTTACGGCTGAGTAATCCGCAGTAACCATGTCCTGCAACAGGAAAAATTCCACATATCCGCGAAAGTCTCCAAACAAGCCAAAGAAATCTGAATACCGGCTGAGTACGCCACTCAACTTGCTCCTCTCGTTACAGTAATGCCGGCGAATACACTCAAGCGTGAGATCAAACCGGTCCTGAATCGACCTGTTCCAACCACGCGCCTTATTAATTGTCAACCTTCTGTCAATGCAATTGCTGGGAAACACAATACTGCTGCCAATCGTGTAGTGGCGGAATACATATTGATCTTTTTCATTAAGAACAGTGGCGCTAATATCTCTTGGTATCGAGAACTTTGTTATCATCGCATCGCTCGATAAAAAGAACTCTCCCAATTCAGACTTGTGATGCAAATACTGCCTCGGCGTAGTGTCATCTAGGTTGAAGACCACCCCGTTCGGCAATGGCTTACTCCACAGTATTTTGTGGTATCTTCGAAGTGTCTGGCTAAAAGCATCAGCATCCTTATTCGCTGGTGTATCAGTGTTGAAATCAAAAGTTACGTCTATAATTTCCTTCAGTGAACTCATTGGAATATTCCTTTTTCTGTTAAAACATTGGTAGCGTCCCCACCCCAGGCACATACGCTTGGGGTGAGCTGTTTGAATTTGTTGTCACGCGCAAAACATTAAGCAGATTGAATACACTTCTCCTCCACTTTGCGCAGATACTCCAAGACCCGTCTTGTTCTCCGAGTTCCGCTTTTATTTATGGTTAATTGAATTTCCTCAAAATCGAGGCAGGAGTTCCCGTAGATGCTCTGGATGAACAGCCATTCCTCGATCTGGCTGTCATCAGGGGAGACGCCTTTGCAGCTTTCCGGAAACACCGAGTCCAGATAATAGACTCCGTTGAGTGCGAGTTCTCCACTTTATTCCCGCTTAATGGTTTGGGAGATTTCAAATGCCTGAGATGTTAGAGACTTAATCATGGGCAGATGTTCCGGATATCTTTCAGTGATCTCCATGATTTCATCAATGGTCGCAGAAATCCCGTCGTCGCCAACGAGAGCCTTGAAAATCGGCTTCGCATCGTTCAAGAGTGTTTCCAAGTCATCTTCAGTCCGCCAAGAGACAATGTCAGGACAAAGAGCTTTCGCCAGCTCCAGCACAGCCGTCTCATCGTAAGGAAACCCTTTGCTGGAATCGTAATGGGGCGATATTTTCCAGGGTTCCTTGAGCAAAGTCCAAAATAGCTTCTGGCACTTTATCTCCGCCATATGTTCGAAGCGTGTTATTTCGTATTTTGTGACAGTTCTAGCCCCCGTCTCTAACCCGATTTTCGCGTGAAAATCGGGTTAGAATCCTATTTTAGTTGTTTTGACACCGTTCTTTGCCGCGACTTCGTCTCGGAGGGCATCAATGAGCATTCTGTTTGAGATTTCCTCCTTTGGCAGGAAGATGTTCTTCTGTCTGACCACTTTGAAGTCGCCTGGCGTGAGCAGATCAATCTTAGCGAGTTCATTCTTCTCGGCGTCTGAAAGGGGCTTCTCGGCAAGCGGCTTGAGGATTCTGTCGAAGAATATGGCTTTTCCGTCTGAATCGAGATAGTCGAACTCGATCTTGAGGTTGAATCGCCTTATCGAGGCGCTGTCCATGTTCTTCTTGAAGTTGGTCGCGCATATGAGTATGCCCCTGAACTCCTCCATGTCTGCAAGGAATTCGTTCACCTGTGTGACCTGCCAGTTTCTTTGGGCGCCGCTTCTTTCCGCCAGAAGACCGTCTGCTTCGTCAATGAAAAGTATTCCGCCCTCGCTTTCGGCCTCTCTGAAAGCATCCCTGATGAGCTGTTCCGTGCCACCGACCCACATGCTGAGCAGGTCGCTCCCTTTTTTAGATATGAGAGGGCGCGCGAGTTCCGCCGCCGCGAATTTCGCAAATTCTGTCTTGCCGGTTCCCGGCGGACCGTAGAGCAGGAGGTTCATGTTTCTTGCGCGGGACTTGGAGGGATTCTCATCAAGCTCCATGGAAAAACTGCGCATGATTTCAATTGTTTTCGAAATCGGCTGAGATCCCTTGATATTGAGGCCGTCGAGCGAGTATTCCGCGACTGGATCGTTCGTGCCTGAGCTAGCCTTTCCACCTGTGAGGCTCATGTGCGGGAGGAGTATGGTCCCCAGTATTTCCAGCTTCGGCTCGGTGGCTGGAATTTCACTGCTGTCTTTCGTCATGCGCCTGTAGTTTCTGAGCGCCAGGTCTATGCCGCCTGCGTTTATCTCGTATTTCTTGGCTAGCAGAGCCATTTCGTCGCTGGAAAAATGATCTCCAAGCCTGTGCTTGGCGATGCAAGTCTGCCAGAGCTGTCTCCTTTGGGCGAGCGTGAACTTTTTGAATTCGATTGAGTAGTCGAAGCGTCTCCGAGTGGACTCCTCCATGCCTATGAAGTGGTTTGTAATCCAGAAATAAACTCCGACACCGCTGTCCAGAAACTCGTTTATCAGCTCCTTATCCGTGTTTCTAGATGATATTTTCAGCAGGGAGAACAATTGCGCGCCGGCGCTTCCGTTCAGCATTTCATCCGCCTCGTCTATCACAATGACGCTTTTATCGAGATTGACTGCGTTCTGGCAGACTCTGAGCGCCGAGAAGCGAAACCTGGGACCGGAGGCGGGGCGATCATCGTTTTCGATCTTATTGATGTCATATAAGTCCATTCCGAGATGCCGTCCGAGGGAACGGCAGAATTCTGTCTTTCCGGTTCCGGCAAGCCCGTAGAGGAGTATGTTGACGCATTCTCCAGCTTCCCTGTTCCTGATCAGCCTGGCTATGGTGTCTATGTGCTTTTTCATTGTCAGATGGTATTCGATGGGGACGGCTTCTCCGCTGAACTTTTTGAAGAACTGGGATGAGAGTGGCTCGTTGCTGAGACCCTCGATATATTCCACAACATGCCTGCCTATGTCGAAATCCTTGTCAAGTATGCCATATTTCATCAGGGGACCTTCATTCGAAAGCACCTTGCGTATGGCTGTTTCGTCAAGTCCGGTGAATTTTCTTATGTTGAGGATTCTATTTCTCGTGTCAGTCCTGTGCGATGAGATATCAATGCGTGAATTGTCGCACATGCTTTCGAAGTCTGTGTTCTTGCTTGCGAAATAGATTACGAGAAAGACATCAAGGTCGGCGTCGCCTAATTGAAGGAATGAGCCCATCTGGGCGATCCTTGCACGGAAGAAGTCGTCGCCGTCCTTCTTCCCGGCGAGCTTGTCTTTTTCGGCATTCGCGACCCCGATTATCTCCCTGCTTATCTTTTCCATCTTTGCGTCTTCCCAGTGTTTCGAGAGGAAGTCAACGCATTCGTCGTATTGCTCGATCCCAGATGTCTGCACCATTTCAAATTCGTCGTTCAGGAAGGGGAATTCTTCGTCCTCTACATCGCGTGCGGGCTGGCGTCGGTTCTGCCCTGCATTTGCCGCCTTCAAGGCTGATGCGACGATCTTTTTCGCATTCTTCTCGGGCATCATGCAGAGAAGATTGTTTATGATGGCACTGCGATTGGGGTTGCAGGACAGCTTGAGATAGTTCAATGTGAACTTCAGATTGGTGAACCTTATGAACGGGCTCATTTCTTTTTCAGCTTTTGGACTGTAGTAGAACTTAGGCATTTTTCCCTCCTTTAGATTTTATTTGTGTTTGCCTATTATTATACTGCATTGAGGTGGACATTTTGTGTCCATGCTGTTTTGGAAAAATTACTTATCGGAAAAATAATTTTATTTTAACCATATCAGCGCTAGATTCTGGGGATGCCAGAAAAAAGAAACAATTATTGTGGCTTATAAAGCTGGTAGCGGAGCTCAAAGGAGAAGCGCTATACGGAAATATGAAACATGCACCCAATGGAACCGCCTGTCTGCGTGCGACGCACAGGCAGGCAACCCTTTAGGGATGAAGGTCTTATGAAATCATACTTTCCCCAGAAATCCTCGACATACCGCAGAGGGTATGCCTGCGGTCTGTCTAAGTGTTTGATTGAACGGGTGAAAGTGAAGCTCCTCAAGGGTTGACAGTGTAGAACTCGCATAATTTTCTGCATTGAAACTCGCTTGAGATGCGCTATCTTTGGCGGCATCGAAATGCGTCCAGGCTCTTGACAAGGGATGAATCCGGAGATTGATCAATGTAGATCATCCATATTGTAAGAGACAACCAAATAAGAAAGAGAGAAGGGAGAATGGGCATGTCTGACAAGATGAAGGAAAAAATTGTTTCATTCGCGGAGCAGGCGAAACGGATTCTTTCTTTGGAGATCGCCGCAAGAGCCAACAGTCTGGGTGGCTATGGTCCTTCCGGAGAAGTCATATACGAAAAGCATCCGAACGGCTGTCCTTCGGTGCTTGCCGACAGATGCGGCAGTGCAGATGCGATTTTCATGTCAAACGGCTCAGTCTCCTTTTCCGTCAAAATCCCGGAAGGACTGGATGTCAAGGTGCTAGAAGGCAGTTTTGACAATGTCGAAAAAAGGGAGACGGCACCACTTTCTCAGAATGTCTGGCTCTCGCTCGGGAAGGAACTCCCAGTCGCTTCGCTTTCCGCTCCAGGAGCAAAGATGGGAGGAATCATCCCGGATTCGATCAGGATCGTGAAAATAGGAGATCCTTGCAGGTCCATGTGGCACTGCGCCGAATTTTCCTGCGGCCGGGACATCAAAGTGCGGACGGCGATCAAGCTCGCGCTGGTGATGGGGAAATCTGGTCCCGCAGTCATAAGGGGCGTCTATGTGGAAAATATAGGAAAAGAAGAGATTTCTCCAATCTTGTGGACATATTTTTCGACAAAGGGCACACAGCGTTTCGTCTATAACAAGTCGCTCTGGTACGACTCCGGAATTTGCGATGCCAAAGGAGACTGCGTAATTTCGTGCAGAGTTCCATATTCGGACATCGCCCAGATAAAGGCGGTCAGATCGGAGTGCGTGAACGCGAAGCTTCTTTCCTCTACCTGCGACTATCAGTCATTTGTAGGTGACAGCGGCGACAGCCTCGCCTTCCCGAAAGCCATCCTGGAAGGCAAATTTCTGGGTGCTTCAGAAAAGTCCCTCACAAGATTTTCCACTGCGTCAATCGCCGCCTCGCAGTTTTCCGCCAAGATCGCCCCGGGCGCCCATTTCTGCGTCATGCAGAGCCTTTCATATATAAGCGATGAAAAGGCGATCTGCGAATTTCGCAGGGTGAGCGACTGCGAAGACCCCGGCTATGCGAGCATATCAAAATCCTTTGCGAATGCGGCATCGCTGATTCTCAAAAAGGTTTCCGCTCCGAGCAAGAAATTCGCGTCGTCCCCGCTCATGCCTTCGGCAAGATCCGAATATTTCTCGTTCTACTGCGATGCCCAGAAGGTAGCCAGCGAATACGTGAATTCCGTATGGACCGGGGTAAGGGAGCTCTATGAAAACTGCAGGGCGCACGGAGCCAAGCTTGCGCAAGGCATCGAGCTGGGCACAAGGGACAGAGGCCAGGACATGTGGCCGAAAATGAAGGAAGATCCTGCCAGAGTCAGGGAAGACCTCATACATGTGCTTGGATTCATGTACCAGACCTGCGAAAAAATTCCAAAAGCCGGCGCAAGGCTCAGCCTTCCCCAGAAATTGCATGGAATGTTTCCAAGGCAGTATCCGAGCAAATGGGACGACCGGAGCGCCGAGGTTAAAAACGACAACAGACCCTACACCGACAGTTCGCTCTGGCTGGTCAATTCCACATTCATGTTCGTGAAAGAAAGCGGTGACTTCTCGATTCTCGGCGAGGAAGTCGGCACAATAAGGCTGGTCAATCCGGAAGACCCGATCAATTCTGGAATTGTCGGAAACAAGCGCAGGCTGAAAGTCGCCGAAGTCATATGCGAAATTTTCGACTCGTTCGCGCGGCATGTCGCGGACTCCCCATATGGTCTTCCGCAGATTTTATACGGGGACTGGTGCGATCCGGTTGACATGTTCGGGACTTCAGCAATAGGTGATGCGCTCACAAGAGGAAAGGGGCGCGGAACCCAGATACGCCTCTCGGCGCACTGCTTCGAAGCCGCTCTGCAGGCAGTGGATCTCCTTATGGCATGGAAGGATGCGCCAAAGGCTATCAGAGACAGGATTCCATCAATCATAAAGCTTGCGGAGACAATAAGATCGAACACGGTCAAATGGGCTTGGGAAGGCTCAATGCCAGGCACTAGGAACTTCATCCCCGGCTTCATAAACTGCATACATGAACTCTCCAAAAATGGCAAAATTCCTGACTACAGCCGCGGTGAGAAAGGCTACACGCTCGGATCATGGGACGCGAAACTCGAGTTCGACGGCAAGCCGCGGCGCGAGCTTGGATGCCAGGCTTACTGCCTGAACATGATTTCAAACCGAAGGGACTATCTGCCGATGCATCCGCAGGCGGATGAAATTTGCGGCAAAATCCTCGACAGTGTAAAGGCGTACCACAGACCGGAGCTTGGGCTTGTAATGTATACAACGCCTATTGCAAACAACTCGCATTCATTGGGATACGTCGGGCGAATGGGTGTTCTGCCCTCCGGATGCGCCGAGAACGGCGAATACCACCACTGCCAGGTCATGATGCACCGCTTCAGACTCCCGTTCCGCGACAGAACGGACGAGATATGGGAGCAGTTCAAGCCGATCATCTCAGCGCTCAGGGACGAAAATCTATGCGGACCATTTGAAATGCCCTCGACCAGCTATTCCTCCGATCCGCAAGATCCGCACTACGGGAAGGGAATGTATTTCGGACTCAGCGGCTCGACCGACTGGATCGTGGAAATAATCCAGAGCATCGCCGGACTCGAAATAAACCATCTGGACCGTTCCGGAAAACTTCTGTCCGTCTCTCCGACCCTACCAGGCGCATTTGAAGGGACTTTGCGCTTTGGCAGAGTCATTCATCTCGCGGAAAAATCATCCTTCCGGAAGATCCCGTTCTCTCTGGAGATCTCCAAGACCGGAAAAAATAGAAGACAAGAAATCCTGATCAACGGCAAAAAAGCTCAGGAGACCGTGCTTCGCAGTCTGAACGGACTGAAAAAAATCGAGATCAAAATAGTGGCGTGACAAAGCCATGAAGAAGGCGATAGTTCTGGGCGCAAGTTCCGGAATCGGCAGGGAGCTGGCTAAAATCCTCTCGCAGAACGGATATTCCGTCGGAGTGATGGCAAGGAGAACGGGGCTCCTGGAGGAACTCCGCAAAGAGATTGGCGGAGACATCTTCGTCCGGGAAATTGACGTTTCCAGGATCGAAACTGCGATGGATTCCTTTTCAAGCCTCATCTCCGAGATGGGCGGAACTGATCTTGTTGTTATAAGCGCCGGCACTGGAGAGATCAATCCCGATCTTGAATGGAGCCTTGAAAATGGAACGATCAGAACAAACGTCCTCGGCTTTGCCGCCATCGTCAATGTCGCGATGCGGCATTTCATCAGGAATGGCTCCGGACATCTGGTTGGCATTTCCTCCATAGCCGCTCTGAGGGGAGGGAGGGAATCTCCCGCGTATAACGCCTCAAAGGCTTTCGAATCGAACTACATGGAAGGACTCCGGCAGAAAATCAAAAGATTGCGCCTGCCAATAGCGGTGACGGATGTCAAGCCTGGATTTGTCAAGACCGCGATGGCGAAGGGCGAAGGCATTTTCTAGGCGGCGCCCGCAGAAAAGGCGGCTGGGCAAATCTACGCCGCTATAAAGAGGAAGTCCCCGCATGTCTATATAACCCGAAGATGGAAGCTGATAGCCTGGATTCTCAAGGCAATGCCTGCGCAGATATACGAAAAAATGTGAGAGTTTCTGCTTCGCCGGACTCTGCCGTTCGGCGAATCGCGACTACTACTACCCCGCATACGCGTACAGCAACCTGGGGGTTCGCCTCTACCTTCCCCTTCAGACGTCTGAATCCGCGACATCGTTAAAAATTCAGACTTCTTGAGCCGTATATGGAAAATTATAATCTGATGGAAAATACATATGTTGGATTTGTTTCAATCGGGGTCGGCATCGCTATCGGAATCGATGCACGGGAAGAATATTCGA
>DYRX01000186.1 GCA_020718525.1 Victivallis vadensis | reverse complement strand
TTATCGATTGCCGCTCCGCTGATAGCGATAGCGACTACGATTACGAAAATTATAAGAAATACAATTTCCTATACGATACAGTTTTCAAAGCATTCCAGCCCGGCTTTCCCAATTGAGGTAAATATTCAAGGCACTACGTCGTCCAGCGAATCTTTACATCAAGAGCCACTTGCAAAATCAGAAATTTGCCAAGGAATTCTACGCCAATCCCGAAAGTTTTTTCGCCAATTTTACGGCCTCGACTGAATCCGGAGCGTAGCCGTCGGCCCCAATCTGGTCGGCATAGGACTGATCAAGCACCGCTCCGCCGACCATGAACTTGACCTTTGGAAACCCTCCGTTTCGGCAAGTCGAGATTATCTCTCCCATGACTCCCATTGTTGTCGTCATCAGAGCTGAGAGTCCGACAAGCTCGGCGCCGCTTTCCACAAGAGACGCCAGGATCTTTTCCGAGGAGACATCCTTGCCCAGATCAATAACCTCGAAGCCATAGTTCTTCAGCATGAGCGCGACGATGTTCTTGCCAATGTCGTGGATATCGCCTTTCACGGTCGCCAATATGACCTTTGTCTTCTGCTTCGCCGCGCCGGATCCTGCCAGGCCCTTCATCAGAAGGGGCTCGAGAAGATCGAAAGCCGCCTTCATCGCTTCGGCGCTCATGATGAGCTGGGGGAGATAATATTGTTTTTTGTCGAAAAGATCGCCCACCTGATTTATCGCTGGAATCAAAGTTTTGTCAACGATGACGGAGGCTTCCGTCCCCGAATCCAAAGCTCTCCTTACAAGATCCTGTATCGCATCCTTGTTTCCTTTCAGAACCGCTTCGTAAAGCTGTTCTTCCGGAGTGCCGAGAAGCTTGGATGCATCGCTCTTTCTGGGAGCTTCGCCTTTGCCCTGCTGAAACTTCTGAACATAGTTCTTGCAGTTCGGATCTCGGCCAGCAAGGACGTCCGAAGCCATGCGCATCGAGAGCATCTCCTCCGAGCTCGGATTGAGTATCGCACAAGTGAGCCCCCGCGAGACCGCCATCGCCAAAAATGACGAATTTATCCATTTTCTCTCAGGCAGGCCGAACGAGACGTTCGAGAGACCGACGATGCTTCCGTAGGAATTCTCCGAAGCCCACTCAATCAGCTTAAGAGTCTCTACCGCCGCCATTCGGTTCGAGGAAACTGTCATCACCAAGCCGTCAACTAGAAAATCCTCCGGACTGTAATTGTGCCTGGCCGCCGCCTTGAAGACCTTCTTGACGTAGGATTTCCTAGTTTCCGCCTCCATTGGAATCTCGTCGTCTCCAAGGGGAAGCAGGACGAACATGGCGCCATATTTCGCCGCCGCAGGAAGCAGTTTGTTTATCTTCACGGACTCGAAGGAGACAGAATTGATCAGGGCTCTGCCCGGATAGATCCTCAGCGCCTTTTCCAGCGCCTCGATGTCTGAGGAATCTAGGCAGAGCGGAAGATCCACCAGAGAGGAAAGGATCTTGACCGCCTCTGGAAGATTTTTCTTTTCATCTGCACCCGGAGCGCCTACATTCACATCTAGAATATCCGCGCCGGCCTCCTTCTGCTCGATCGCAAGCCTGCGCAGTTCCATGAATTTGCCCTCCTTGAGCTCATCCTTCATGATCTGCTTTCCACTCGGATTGATTCTCTCCCCCACAACTAGAGTGGGCTTGCCTGCAGTAAAGAAAAGAGCCTTCCTGGGACTGCTCAGCGAACTCTCTCTGCATTCGCTCCGAGCCTTTGAAGAAACCTTGCAAGACGATAGAGACCTTCTGATCGCCCGTATAAAGTCAGGTGTTGTCCCACAGCATCCGCCTAGCATGGCAACGCCCGCTTCAAGAAATTTTGGTGCGAAATCCGCAAATTCGTCCGGGCTCATGTCGAAAACAGTTTTTCCGTCGACAAGCTTCGGGAGACCCGCGTTCGGCTTGGCAAAAAGTGGAACTTTGCTGTGTCGGCTCATTTCAATGATCATTGCAAGTATCGCCTCTGGTCCGAGTGAGCAGTTGCATCCGACGGCGTCGGCACCCAGACTCTGCAAGGTCACAAGCGCCGCGAGAGGATCGCTTCCTGTCAGTGTCCTGCCATCGTCGGAGAAAGTCATTGAGACCACGACCGGCAATGATGTCGCCTCCTTGGCGGCGATGAGCGCCGCGCGAGCCTCCTGTATGTCCATCATAGTTTCGATCACGAGCAAATCTGCGCCGCCGTCTTCGAGTCCGCGTATCTGCTTTTTGAATCCCGAAACGGCATCCTCGAAGGGAAGCTGTCCGAAGGGCTCGACGAAGAGGCCGCTCGGACCGATGTCCCCCGCGACAAAGCCTTTGCCACCCAGCGCCTTCTTTGCGATTTTCGCAAGTTCGCAGTTGATCTTGCGGCAGTCCTTGTCCATGCCGAATTCCGCCAGCTTGAACGGATTCCCTCCGAAGGTGCATGAATAGACGATGTCCGAGCCGGCTTCCAAGTATGCAGAGTGGATTTCGGAAAGCTTTTCCGGATTTTTTAGTCCCCAGGACTCTGGACTTTCCCCGTCCGGCATCCCCATCTTCTGGAGTTCGGTTCCTGTAGCTCCGTCCAGAACGAAGAAAGCCCCCGGCTTCAAGTTTGACAATTTAAATTTCGCCATATTGTGAATCCTTTCTTTCCCCCGCGCAAGACGGGACACTTCATTTTCCCGGACCTGCGACTGCTATTGCGATAGAATCCGTGTCAAGGTATTTGACAATCCGCTTCCGCACGTCCTCGGGACTGGCGGACACAACTATACTTTCAAATTTATCCATCTCCGCGATCCCAAGTCCGAAATATTCGAATTTGGCCGTCTGCTCCATCAAAGCAGACTTGTTAGACTTGATGTCTGCAATCCCCCTCAGCATTCCGCTTTTCGCAGATTTGAATTCGCTCCCGTTCAGACCGTTCTCAATGAGTTCAGCCCTGATCTTGTGCATCAGTGCAATCGCATCATCCACCTTTCCATGCTGTATGGCGGCATAGAAGGAGAGTGTCCCGGAGTGGAATCCGGCGGAAATCCTTGAACCTGTCGAATATGCAAGCCCTTCATCCACCCTTATTTTCTTGAAAAGCCTGGAGTTCATCCCAGACATGGCGTCCGCCAGAAAGCGCAGATAGTAAAAGTCTTCCGAAAGCGAATTGCATACTGGGAAAGACATGAACACTACAGTCTGTTCGCGGGGAACCTCTTCGAAGGCGCGCGCTGGCAGTCCTCCAAAATCTCCAGGTTCCGGTGGCATGTTCCGCATTTTCTTCCAAGGAACTTTTGAAAAATATTCCTCGATTTTCTCGATCGCCTCATTCCTGTCGAAATCGCCAGCCACTCCAAAAACCATTCTTTCCGGATCCAGGCAGTTCGAATAATAGTAGTCGGAAAGTCTTTTGCGATCCATGGAGATAATGGACTCCTCTATCCCGTAGGACGGCCTGCCATACGGATGCTTTCCAAAAGAAAGCTTTTTCGAGAGATTGTCCGCGGCAGTCGTCGGGGCAAGCTTCGCGCTGGCGATATGGTTCAATGCATTTTCCTTCTCGCGGGCAAATTTGTCCTCCGGAAATGACGGAGAGGAAAGAATCCTGAAAAAAAGCTCTAGCGCATTGTCAAATCGCTCCGCATGGGATGAAATTGACATGTTCATGCAATTCGCGGTTTGACCGCAGTCGAAGTCGAGCGCATTGTCATCAAGAATTGATGCTATCTTATTTTCGTCCATGCCTTTCGCTCCGGCGGCCAGGAGCTCGGATATGAGCGCCGAACTGCCTGATTCGCAATCCTTTTCAAAGAATGCGCCGCCTGGCACTATGGCGCAGACATCGGTCAAAGGCAGTGATTTGTCCCTTAGAAGAATTAGTCTTGGCGCTGAGGGGATGCGGACTATTTCCGGGTCGGAATGAGACGCTACGCATTTTGCGCGTGGCTGAGACTTGTTTTTGGCGGTATCCTTGCCTTCCGGCTTCAAATCGAAGAGAGTGCAGTTCCGCCGGAGCAGATACTTTTCCGCGACGGAAATAATTTCACCCCGCTTTATGGTGGAGACAGTTTCAATGAAAGTTTTTGCGTATGAAGGACTTCCGTATTTCAAACACGACTGGGCGGCCTGGCTCGCCAGTTCGTGCGAACTTCGCATGCTCCTTATGTAGTCATTCACAATGAAAAGCCGCGCGCGCCCAATTTCCCTCTCGCTTATTTTGTCGTCGCCAAGCCTTTCCAGCTCCTCGAATATCCTCTTCTCGAGCTTGGCGCACTTCGATTCCTCGCAGACCGCTGAAATTCCGAAAGCTCCCATCGAATTCAAGGAATAAAGATATGAGCTGATGCCGAGAGCCAGACATTCCTCGTTCTGGAGACGGGAAACAAGCCTCGAACTTCTGTTCGAGCCCAGTATCATCGACAAAAGAGTCAGCGCGGGGATGTCCTCGTGGCGCGCTTCCGGAACATGGAAGAGCATTGCTGTGCGGTGAAGCGGATCCCTGAAGCATTTCTCAGCTCTTCTGAACTCCATCTGAGGAGCTTCGGGCAGAATTGGAGGTTCGTCCAGAATTCCCCTTTTCCAGGGCGAAAAATACTTCTCCGCCAGGGAAAACGTCTTTTCCTCGCTTATTTTTCCGGAAACTGAAAGGAACGATCTTCCAGGAGAGTAGCGGCGATTGAAATAGTCCAGCATCATCGGCCTGTCAACAAGAACGATCTTGTCGGCGTAGCCAATGACCGGATGCCTGATGGGATGCTCAAGAAAAGCCGAGCTGAAGAGCGTTTCAAGCGCAAGACGGCTTGGATTGTCGGAACACATCGCCCGTTCCCTCAGGATGACATCCTTTTCGTTTGCGAATGCGTCCTCGGGAAATTTCGGGGAGATCATTGCATCTGAAATTATGTCGAAGGCCAGTTCCGCCGAATCGTAAATTATGTCAATGAAGTAGCATGTGAAAGCGTGGGATGTCCCTGCATTGACGTATCCGCCATTCTCGGCACAGACCTCGGCGAGCTTTGTCTTGGGATATTTTTCCGTTCCATTGAATACCATGTGCTCGAGAAAATGCGAGAGGCCGGAGCCGATCTGCCCCCCTTCGTGAATCGAGCCTGTTGCAACCCATAGCTGTACGCTCACAATCGGAAGCTCAGGCTTTTCGCAAAGCAAAACCTTCAGCCCGTTATCGAGAGTCTTTTCCGATATTTTCAAGTCTGGAATTATTGTCTTCATCTTTCTCCATTAGAATCAGTGAGATCGGCATCTGTTTACTGCGCTGCGCGGTAAGAATATCCTGCCGTGCTAAAAATCAAGCGGACTCCATTCAGTCAATAATGACTTTTTCGCTTATGGAATATGCAGACTCGGCTTCTAGCTCGGGAAGGTACGAAAAATCATTTTCAATGTCGAGCCCCTCTTTGAAATCGTCCATTGAATCTTTTTCCGTCTTGCCGAGGAGACCTGAATTGACCAGGCTGAACACGATGAAGCCGACTGATCTGCTGTCCTTTATCCCCCAACCTTTAAGGACTTCTCCGGCAAGCGGTCCAAATTGCTGGGTCGCCAGCAGTTTGAATCCTTCGACAAGTTCCCTTCCGCTTACGTGCTTGTCCGTCTTCTCGCTCCTGTCAAGGACCTTCGCCGTGAAAGCGACAGCGTCGCTGACAAATTCATATGCGTCGGGATGAAACTCCCCGTCGGCTTCCGCGATTTCCCTTATTTTCCCCTGTATTATCGAATCTCTCACTCAGAACTTCCTACTTTTTTGGAATGTAAAGCAATTGTCCGGTCTTCAAAGAGTCGCTCTTGAGCTTGTTCGCCTTTTTAATGTCTTCAACCGTGACTTTGTAGGCCTGTGCGATGGCGTTGAGAGTTGCGCCAGCCTGGACTTCATACTTGACAAATGGGCCCGGACCTATCGGCACTTTTCCGGCTTCAGCGCTCTCCTTGGCCTGGGCGGCGGCAGTCACAGTCATAGCCTTTCCAATTTCTTTGCCAACCTTGTTGACAATGCTGTCCAACGCCGCCTGCCTCTCCTGCTTCTCCTCGCAGATCGCCTGGCGCAAGGAGGAGATCTCGTTCTGAAGCCCCTGATTTCTCTGTTCAAGTATCTGCATGTTCTGATTGAGCGTAGTTATGCTTTTGGTCTGCTCCGTAAAAGAATCCTGGAGCATGTTGAGCCTCGCCTTCAACTGGCTTATCTCAGCTTCCTGCACTTTGACCATGTTCTCGTAGAGAGGCTTTTGCCCGGCATCCTTTTTCTGTGGAGCCGTCTCACAGCCAGAGACCAAGACAAGAAATCCGCAAATCGCGGTAGCACTGACAATCGCATAACGGGACTTCATCCGCGTCGTTCCTTTCATCATGTTGATTTCTCCTCCAATAAAGTCATAAAGCTAAAAGATTGAAGATAACAGAAAAGGGTGATTTTTCAATCTGCAGCGCTAATTTTATCGCGCCAAAACTGTTCGTCAGCATGCTCGGAGAGAAAAGCCAGAGCATCCTCTCTTGATGGGAGAAGCCCCTCCATCTGCATGTCGAGCAAATTGCTCAAAATGCCTGAAAAAAGCGGCCCCGGCTCAAAGCCCGCAGAAATAAGATCCCTGCCCCTCACGAATGGCTCGGGAAGCGCCGTCTGCGACGCCAGGGCAACGAGACGGTCTAGCATGAGGCAGTAGTTCTCATTTTTTTTATGGCTGGACGCGCAGTCAATCCTATGAAGCTCAAGCTCTATGGGAAAGCTTTCCCTTGCAAAAATTCTTTTCCACTTGGACTCCTTCATTTTTTCTATCTGGGCAAAAACCATGTGCCCTCCAACTGCCTGCGTGACAGTCTCTGCAATTCTCGAGGGAAACTTGAGACGGGCCATGATTTCAGAAGCCATCGAGGCTCCCAGGCGCTCATGCCTGTAAAAATGGGGAACTCCGTCATCTCCGACACTTTTCGCCGGAACTTTTCCCACATCATGGAGGAGGACTGACCAGGCGAGCGCGGGGTCAGGCAGAGCCAAATGCTCTAGCATGATCATTGTATGCTCGAATACGTCCCCTTCCGGATGATATTCGGGGCATTGCTCCACGCCCCTCATTGCCATAATTTCCGGAAGAACCGTGTCAAGGACTTTCAAGTCCGCCATGAGCCGGAACGCCATTGCAGGACGCGGACCGCAAAGCATTAGGCTCAGTTCATCCCTGATCCGCTCGGCGGAAATCCTGGACAGGGATCCTGCATTTTTCCTTGTCGCCTCTGAAACAGCAGAGTCCATCTCGAAGCCGAAGCGCGAAGCGAAGCGAAGCGCCCTAAGAATGCGCAGGTGGTCCTCCTCGAAGCGCTTATTGGCATCTCCAACCGTCCTCAGCAGACCTCTTCCAATGTCCTCGCGGCCTCCGACGAAATCCAGAATCTCACCGCTCTCCGGATCAAGAAAAAGCGCGTTCATCGTGAAGTCCCGCCTGAGGGCGTCCGCTTCCGGACTCTCCGAATAGCATATCCTGTCCGGTCTCCGTCCATCCGTGTATTCGTCCTCCGTCCTGAAGCTCGCAATCTCGATCACAGAATCGTCTATCATTGCCTTGACAATCCCAAACGATGCTCCAACCTCTATATTTTTCGGGAAGAGCTTTGACAGAATCGAAGGATGCGCGGAGGATGCGACATCAATGTCCTTGGGCATGCGGCCAAGAAGAAGATCGCGCACCGCCCCGCCAACAAAATACGCAAGACAGCCTTCCTTCCTGAGGATTGAGACGGCTTTCAGCGCCGCTTTGTACGAGCTAGACCTTGATATTGATTCCATTCTCATAATTCTGCCGGAAATCAGGCGGTTCTTTTGTTAAGCCTTCTATTTCTTGTCAACTGTCATGCAGACTTTGAAGACACTGTCGTCGAATATGCAAAGGGTCTCTCCTAAAGCAAAATTTACGGAAGAAATAGCGCCAGCGTTTTTGTATTCGACGGAATGCGCAAGGGGGTGCTCAGAATTTTTAATAACGACGGGAAACACAAAGCGTGCATCATATTCCATCGAGCATCTTTCAGATGAAAGTTTTTTAATCTCCCTGCCACTGAATTCGAATATAGTTGGTCTCGTCGAAGATGCTTCATTCTCCTTTTTTTCCTGAAATAGGACTCCATGGATGGAAATTGAATTTCCAGAAACAATGGAAGAAAGGGTTTCAGGGGGAAGCCCTATTTTTTCGATCTCAAGTTTTACGAACAAATTCGAATTGTTTTTTTCTGCACTGCTATTTTCTTTATCTGCAGAAGAGCTTGCTCTTGAACAGCTCACAACAGATAATACCACCACAGAGGAAAGAACCATGCATATTTTCATGAAATATCTGCGATTCATCCGAAAATCCCTCCATTTTATATTGATTAGTCTCCAAAAAATAGCTAGCTGACAAGAAAGATGTTCCACTGCGCCTATGGTAGTAAGCATAGGATGGAAATCAAATTGAATGTTGAGAATTTTCAGTTTTTTTGGGCATTCCGCATTTTTCGCAGTTAAAATCTGTTTGCGACCGCGCTAAGTATTTGCCGACCAAGATCTTTCAGCCCAAATATTTTTTGAGAGTGTTGATGCTTATATCGAGCAGCTTGGTGGCGCGCGACTTGTTGC
>DYRX01000018.1 GCA_020718525.1 Victivallis vadensis | reverse complement strand
CTCCGGACAGAAATTTGATGCCGCCTTACGGGACTATCTTTGGGACGGAGACTGGGATCTTAAGGTACGCAGAGGAGACAAGTTTTGGGAGGCGGAACTTTTCATCCCCTGGAGTGATCTGGGATTGTCGGGGACTCCAGGCAAAGGAACAAAAATGGGTTTCAACATATGTAGAACAGAAAACAATGCCGACTCAAAGGGCAGAACTGCATACCAGCAATGGTCTCCGACGATGGGCGACAGCCACAACAGCAGAGGCTTCGGGACACTTACTGTGAAATAAAAGGATTCGTCTCGGCGGAAATAAGCGGATCGCATCCGGCAAGACATGATTTGGAATGATTATTTCACCCCCTACTGATAAGGTGGGGAAAATCGGAAGCCGCATATCGAGATATGTAAATGACGAATGACCCCGAAAGTGATAATCTGCCGCCGTGCCCCGGATGGCCGCCAGTCTTTTGACCGCTTTTCCTGCAATTCAGTCGTTAGATGTCTCGACATGTTCCTCCTTAATGTCAGAAAAATCAGCTCGAAATCCTTGGCGGCAAATGTCAAGGTTATTTCGCATATTCCGCGTCCCCTATACGGATGGGCTTCCTCGCTGAGTTGTATCACAAGGTCAAAGAATCTCTGCCTGAATTGCTTCTGTCCGCTTGAAATTAGATTTGAAGCAGGCTAGCTTGCATCCGCATGTTCGCTAATGCTCGTTAGCGTATACATTGACGAGCAGAATTTGTGTCGCGCTAACAAAGATGCATGCCATCTGTGCGGCGGAGCTATCATGGGAGAGGGCATCCGTCATCAGATTCCGGGGGCGAGATGTACCAAAGGATGATTCATAAAAGGTATAGGGTAAGGCGCGTTCTGCTCTTGTTCGCCGTCTTGATTCTAGCAATTCTCCTCGCCCTGTTTTTGTCCCGCACCCACTGGGATTTTTTTATATCTTCTGCAAGCCATGATCGGAGCATAGCCGATGCCGCCGCCAGGCACAACATTGATCCGCTCCTGCTGAAGGCGCTGATATGGAGGGAAAGCCGCTTCAAGGCTAATTCAAGGGGAAGCAAGGGAGAAATTGGACTGACCCAAATCCGCATGGAAACGGCTGGTGCGGACTGGTCGGAGTACTTTTCAACGCCAATCTCTAGCGAGGGCGAGCTTTTCAATCCCCAGCTCAACATCGAAATTGGGGCATGGTATCTTTCAAAGGCCATGAAAAGATGGAGAGATTTCGAGCAATGCGAAGAAATGGCACTAGCTGAGTATAATGCTGGCTATTCCCGTGTAAAGAAATGGAACTCCGAGCAGACGGGCGAAAATTTTCTTGACAAAATCGCCTTTTCTCCGACAAGAGACTACGTCGAAGCGATCATGGAAAAATATGAGACTTATTCAAATGAAAGGAATTGAAATGAAACCCATCGGTTCGGCGGTCAAATTTATGGTATCTATCCTAGTGATGTCAAGTCTGGTCCATGCAGAGGATACAAAGGGTGGATGGTCCGAATCATTCAGCCTTCCACCTGGAAAGACGGAAAAGGACAAAATATGCCCGAAAAACTGGGAGATCAAAGGAAAAATAGGCACTCCAAACGCGGAATTCTATATAAAGAACGATGATCCTGGTGCCCCGGCCTATCTGTTCATGGAGGCAGACAAGGCAAGTGCCAGTGCTGTCTGCAATCCTGACGCGATTGATTTGGAAAAATTCCCTGTCATGAGCTGGAAGTGGAAAGTCCAGGAACTGCCTGCTGGAGCGGATGGACGCGATTCGTCCAAAGACGATCAGGCTATCGGAATTTACATAGGAACGGGATCTGTTTTCAGCAAGAAATCAGTATCATACAGGTGGGATACCGAAACCCCGGACGGAAGCGAAGGGAATTGCTCCTACGGCGCCGGCACAATCAAAATAAAATGGTTCACCCTAAGAAACAAGGGGGACCTTGGCAAAGGCGAAAACGGATGGTTCATAGAAAAAAGAAATGTTTTGGAAGACTTCAAGAAAGCCTGGGGCTTCGTTCCGACTTCGATCTATATAAGCGTCTCATGCAACAGCCAATATACCGGAAGCAAGGCATCTGCAATGCTGGAATGGATTAAATTCCTTCCAAAAACTGAGAACTGACTTAGGGGCTCTTGCCACTTAGACTCCAGTCCGCCCGTCCAAGTAGTCGTCCCTCGGAGTGGCCACTATAGTTTTTCATTTTAATAAATTAAATTTGTGGATTTATTTTCCAACGAAGACTGCGCCAATTGCTTGACTTCCGGGATAATCCGCGCTATCTTAACTTTTTCATTCAAACAAATTGAAAGGGTGTGAAGATGGTGAAGTTGCTTCACGACAAGGATGCGGATCTCAAGGCGCTAAAGGGAAAAACTGTTGCTGTCATAGGCTATGGCAACCAAGGTTCGGCACAGGCTTTGTGCATGAGGGATTCTGGCGTCAAAGTGATAATTGGAGAAACAAAGATTCTTGGCAAGAAGCCGAACAAATCCTGGCAGAAAGCGGTTGCCGACGGCTTTGATGTCATGCCAATTTCCGAAGCGGCGAAGAAGGGCGACATCATTCACATGCTTCTTCCGGACGAGCATCACGGTCCGGTCTACGAGACGCAGATAAAGCCGCAGATCACAAAGGGCAAGACGCTCTCGTGCTCGCATGGCTTCAACATCGTATTCAAGCAGATCGTTCCTTCGAAGGACGTTGACGTGATTCTTGTCGCGCCAAAGAGTCCTGCCAGCGAAGAGAGAAAGGCGTATCTTGCGGGCTTCGGCGTTCCGGGTCTTGTCGCCGTGAAGCAGAATGCCAGCGGGCAGGCGAAGAAGGTCGCGCTTGCCATGGCGAAGGCCATGGGCTTCACGAAAGCTGGCTGTCTCGAATGCACATTCGAACAGGAGACATATGAGGATCTCTTCGGCGAGCAGACGGTTCTCTGCGGAGGACTGGTTGAGCTCATGAAGGCGGGATTCGAAGTCCTCACTGAAGCAGGCTATCCTCCGGAAATGGCTTACTTCGAGTGCGTTCATGAGATGAAGCTCATCGTTGATCTCGTCTATGAAGGCGGAATACAGAAGATGAACTCCATCATTTCAAACACTGCGGAATGGGGCGAATACGAAGTTGGTCCCAAGATCATCACTCCTGCAGTGAAGGCGAATATGAAGAAGGCCCTCAAGTCGGTCGAGAACGGAGACTTCGCAAAGAAATGGCTCAAGGAGAGCAGGAGCGGCGCGAAGACACTTCTCGCGAAGAGGGAAGAGCTTGGAAAGCATCCAATCGAAGTCACCGGAAAGAAAATCCGCGCGATGTTCGAATCCAAGAGCAAATAAGTTGACAAACTAGGTGTCTGCGGCGCTTGGGCGCCGCAGGCACCTATCATTACGGAAATTTATTGCATGGCGAACAAGCCTCTTAAAACGAATGATGCGGCCGCCTATCTGGGCGTCTCAAGATCGAGTCTGACAAATTGGGTCAAGCAGGGGCTGATCAAGGGTGGCGCCACTCCCGGCGGACACTACCGTTTCAATGTCGAAGAGCTGGACGCCTTTGCCGCCCAGAGGGGCTTGAGCATTCCGGGCAAGGTTCCCCATGGCTTGGATGCCAGAATACTTCTTATTGACGACGACCCGCCTTTCCGCGAATTCGTCAGAGAGGTCCTGGAAACTTTTTCAGGCTTTGAGCTCAAAGAGGCCGGAGATGGAATAGAGGGGGCTCTGCTCGCCGGCACCTGGGAGCCGGATCTTGTGATTGTGGATCTCAAGATGCCGAAGATGAACGGAATTGATTTTTGCAGGCAGTTGAAGAAGAACGAAAAAACAGCCGACACGAGCGTAATTATTGCAAGCGCCTACCTTTCGCCGGAGGCTAGGGCCGAAATCCAGGAAATCGGAGTTGACGTTGTCATGGAAAAGCCTGTCAGGCTTGCCTCGCTTGTCGCCGCGGTTGGCAAATGCGCCAATCTGAGGCTTAGACAACACTGAGCTGTCTTTTTTCCCCTTTGTGTCCTCAAAGTGGATCTAGGATGGAGAAATGCAATAGTCTGGAATGGCGAATAGGAAAAAAGAAGGCTGATGATGCGCTGGAGCGCAGGATTCGGCCGAAACAAAGATATAAGAGCCAAGTGGCTCATAAGCTGTAAAATATGAAAGAGTGCCCGCGCAGATCGGAAATTTCCGAAGAGATGAAGTGGGATCTTTCGCCACTATATGCGGATCTCGCCGCCTGGGACAAAGATTTTAAAAGTCTGGATCGTGTTTTAGAGCATTTTATGCTTTTCAAAGGGCGTCTGGGAGAGTCCGCAGATCTGCTTGCCAAAGCCTTCGATGCTTCGGACGCTCTGGACAGGCTTGCTGAAAAGCTCGAGACATTCGCACATCACAAGTCGGATGAGGACTGCGCCAATTCTGCGAATCTCGCAAGACTCGAAAGAATTTCCACCAAATCGGCAGAGCTTGAAGGCATGACAGCCTGGTTTTTTCCGGAGATTTTAGCCCTTCCGGAAGCCCGGATATTGGACATGATAAAGTCTCCCTCTCTTGCGCCATATGCGAAAACTCTCAAGGATTTGCTGAGGGAAAAAGAGCACATGCTCTCCGAGCCGGAGGAAAGGATCCTGGGGCTTGCCTCGGATCTTTTTTCAAGTCCTCACGGGATATTTTCCGTTCTCAACGACGCGGATCTGCGCTTTTCCGCCGTCAGAGACGCCGATGGAGCCGAGAAGGAGCTCACCCACGGCAACTACATCAAATTTCTGGAGTCTGAAAATCGCGAAGTTCGCAAATCCGCGTTTCTTGCGATGCATGGGAAATATTCCGAGCTGAGGAATACTTTTGCGGCGGCTTTGGATGGAATGGTCAAGGGCTATGTGCTGAACTCCAAGCTTAGGAAATATCCGAAGGCCTTGTCGGCGGCTCTCCACAGCGAGGACATTCCCATCGAAGTTTTCGACAATGTCATCGTTTCGACAAGAAATAACTTGCATTTGCTTCACCGGTGCATGAATCTGAGGCAATCTCTGCTCAAGCTGGACAAGATGGGCTATTTCGATCTGAGGGCTCCCTTACTGCCTATTCCAGCCGCCGAAGATTCGATCGCCTGGGACTCGGCGCGCATGGCAGTCTCCGCCTCTGTTGAAATACTGGGCGGCGACTACGTAGAAGGAGTGTCGAGAGCCTTCGACATGCGCTGGATTGACGCCCTTGAAAACAGGGGGAAGCGCTCTGGTGCCTATTCCGGAGGATGCTACGATTCGCCCCCTTATATTCTGATGAACTATGCCGCTTCGCTCGAAGATGTATTCACCTTGGCGCATGAGCTTGGGCACTCGATGAATTCGCTTCTCAGCAACCGGAAGCAAACTTACCATTCTTCGGACATCAGCATATTCCTCGGAGAAATCGCATCGAACGTCAACGAGCTTCTCCTTCACGACTACTACGAGAGGAATGCGGACGACAAAAGACTGCGCTTCCGTCTGCTCTGCAAGCTCGCCGACGAATTCAGATGCGTGCTTTACCGGCAGGCGATGTTTTCCGAGTTTGAAAAGGAAATATATGAAATCAGAGACTCAGGAGAGCCCCTTCAGGCCGACATGCTCTGTGAAAATTATTCCAAGCTCTGCGCCGAATATCATGGAGACGCTCTGAAGGACGGTGGAGAAATTGCCATCGAATGGGCGCGGATTCCGCACTTCTACTACAACTTCTACGTCTTCAAATATGTGACCGGATTTGCCGCCGCCATGAAAATATTTGCGCGCCTGAAGAGCGATCCGTCCTTCCTGCCTCGCTATCTGGATTTCCTTTCCGCAGGCTCCTCGGATCTCCCGATGAATCTTCTAGGCAAAATTGGGATATATCCGGATAAGGACGATTTCTTCAAAGAAGCCTTTGAAAAGTTTGACGAAGTTCTCACAGGCATTGAAAAAGATTTTAACAGTGATAATATAGTTTCACGTGTTTCATAGCTGTCTTTTGGAATTGGGGCTGTCTGCTCATAAAAAAACAAGGAGTCTGCATCAATGGAAGCTTCAGTGTTGGGGATGATACTGGCCGGTGGAGAGGGCACTCGTCTTTTTCCTCTTACGAAGGATCGCGCAAAGCCGTCGGTGCCTTTTGGCGGAAAATACAGAATCATAGATTTTGTGCTCAGCAACTTTGTCAATAGCGGGATCACCAGCATATTTGTCCTCACCCAGTTCAAATCGCAAAGTCTGACAGAGCACATCATCAACGGATGGAACATCTCGGGATCGCACGGAAAGGGCCGCTTCATCATTCCGGTTCCAGCGCAGATGAGGATGGACGACAAGAGATGGTACAGCGGAACGGCGGACGCGATCTACCAGTCGGCGCATCTCATCGAAGACTTCAATCCAGATATTGTCGCCGTGTTCGGCGGTGACCACATATACAGGATGGACATAAGCCAGATGGTCGAGTGCCACATCAAGAAGGATGCTGTCGCTACAGTCGCGGCGATCCCGGTGCCAATCAACGAGGCAAGCAGTTTTGGCGTCATACAGGTTGATGAGGATTGGAGGATAATCGGCTTCGAGGAAAAGCCAAAAAATCCCAAGCCGATCCCGAACGATGCGTCAAGAGCTCTTGTTTCGATGGGCAACTACGTTTTCAGCTCGAAGGACTTGCTCAGGCTTTTGAAGGAAGACTCGAAAGAGGCGTCGAGCTCACATGATTTCGGCAAAAACATACTTCCCTCACTCGTCGAAGGAAAACGCCTCTTCGCATACAATTTCTACAACAACATGATTCCCGGGCGCAAGACCAACCGCCACTACTGGAGGGACGTCGGGACGCTCGAATCATATTTCTTTGCGAACATGGATCTGCGCATGTCTGAACCAGAGCTCGATCTTTACAACCCACGCTGGCCGATATACAACTATCACCTCAGCCTGCCGCCCGCCAAATTCGTCCACAACGAGGAAGTCAGCCCGATCGGTCTGCCAAGAATAGGGAAGGCGATCAACTCGCTCGTCTGCGACGGATGCATCATCTCCGGAAGCACGGTCACAAACTCTGTCCTCTTCAACTCGGTCCACGTCCACAGCTATGCCACAGTCCACAACTCCATACTGCTCAACGACGTTGACATTGGAGAACGCTGTCTTGTCAGAAATGCGATAATTGACAAGCACGTCAGACTTCCTGATTTGACTACCGTCGGATACGACAGGAAGGCAGACGAAGAGAAATACTATGTGACGGATCTCGACAAGGACAAGGGCACCTGGCTCTCCGTCATAGAGAAACAGCACAGCGTTGACAAGCTTCCCAAGATCGCCGTATGAGCCGGGAAATTTTCGAGATCGTTGACTCGGAAGACAACGTGATCGGACTGGCGCCCAGAGAGGACTGCCACGGCAACCCTTCGCTGGTTCACAGGACCAGCCATGTCGCGGTCTTTCACAGCGACGGCAGGCTCCTGCTCCAGAAGAGAGCCGGGACAAAGGACATTCAGCCTGGCAAGTGGGACAGCGCCGTCGGAGGGCATCTCTCCCCGGGCGAAGACTACGAGACCGCCGCTAGGCGCGAGATGTGTGAGGAAATCGGCGCGCCCCCCAGCCTATCCTTGAAGATTCTTTTCGACCTGAAAATAAGAAACGAGATCGAGTCGGAAAACACCAGAGTCTTTGCCGCAGTCTATGACGGTCCCTTCAGATTTCCTCCCGATGAGATTGATGAGCTCAAGTTCTGGACACGCGAAGAGCTTGAACGCGAGATTGACGGAGACCTCTTCACGCCCAACCTCAAGATCGAGATCAGGAAACTCATAGAAAAAAATGAAATTTAAATGCGTTGCAGGGCGATTCACGTCGCTTTTCTGCCCTTCGCTGTGTCCTGCATGCCGAAACAACGGGCGCGCAGACGGCGAAGAGCTCTGCCCGGAATGCATGTCGAACACACCCTTCATCCAAGCACCCTTCTGTCCCTCGTGCGGAGGGACAAACGACGGCATCTTCAAGGTCTGCAGGCACTGCCTCCGCGAGGAATCTTTTCCCTGGACAGCCGCCACTTCACTCATGGAATTCAGGGGGCTGGCGCGGGAGATGATCCACAGGCTGAAATACAGCGGCGACACCGCCCTTGCACGCCCGCTTGGACTGCTCGCATCCCGCAGGCTTTCAGAAAGCGGATTCCGCCCCGATTTCATCGTTCCAGTGCCACTTCACTGGATCAACGGACTTATCCGCGGCTACAACCAGTCGCGACTTTTCGCCGAATTCATCTCCGCACAGCACTCCATCCAGACGCGGAACGTCCTGAAGAGGAGAAAATGGACCCGGCGCCAGGCAAAGCTCGGCAGGGATGAACGGAAAAAAAATATTATCAATGCTTTTTCTGTTCCGGACAGGAAGATTTGCAGAAACAGAGCTATATTGCTGGTCGACGATGTTTTTACAACGGGCGCCACAATGAGGTCTGCGGCAGAAGCTCTCCTCGACGCGGGCGCGGGCGAGGTCAGAATCCTGTCTTTAGCTAGAGGATGAAGGACATGGCTCTTTTCGGAAAAGCTCAGTACTCGACAATCAAGTCCACTAAGAAAAAAGAAATACCGCAGGGACTTTGGCAGAAATGTCAGGACTGCAACGAAAGCGTCTACAAAAAGGCGCTCGAAGACAATCTCAACGTCTGCCCGAAGTGCGGCTTCCACGTGCCGATAACAGCAAAGAAAAGAATAGAGATATTGACAGATCCGGGAACATTCTCGGAGATTGACGCAGGTCTTAGCTCGGTGGACACGCTGAAGTTCGAAGGAACCGCATCCTACTCCGACAAGCTCAAGGCAAACAAGGAAAAAACCGGACTCAATGACGCTGTCATCTGCGGCACCGCCAAGTTCGACTCGAGAGATTTGGCGCTCGGCGTGATGGATTTTAGATTTCTCGGCGCAAGCATGGGCTCCGTCGTAGGCGAAAAAATCACCAGGCTCACCGAACTCGCTACATCCAAACGCCTTCCACTTGTTGTCGTGACAGCAAGCGGCGGTGCCAGAATGTACGAAGGCATGCTCAGCCTCATGCAGATGGCAAAAACCAGCGGAGCCCTCATGAGACACGCGGAAGCGGGTCTCCCCTATATCGTGATCATGACCCATCCGACCACCGCAGGCGTCACGGCAAGCTTCGCCTCTCTCGGCGATCTCATAATCGCAGAGCCAAAGGCGCTGATCGGATTCGCCGGACCAAGAGTCATAAAAGACACGACACAAGCCGCCCTCCCAGAGGGATTTCAATCTTCGGAGTTTCTAGTCAAAAAGGGCTTCATTGACAGAATTGTCGAACGCAAAAATCTCAGGAAGGAGCTCTCTCTCCTTCTCATGTATTTCTCGGGCACAGGCAAAGCCCGCTCAAAATAGGGCGGTCTTGCTTGCATTGGGGCGCTCCGAGCACGGCTTTGAACACTCTATAATACGGTATAACTCAAAAACAAGGACCCATCAATGTCTGCAATCTTGAGCAAAGCTGGTAAAACAATAAGCTTGGACTCAAACGACAAGCTAAATCTTCTGTCAAAATTTCTGAGCTCAAGAGCTCAGAAACCAAAAAAAGTCCTCCTCATTCCGCCAGATCTGACAAGATTCAACTCTGCCGCAGGCGAACTGACGGACATCCTCTTCGGGCTTCTTCCAGACGCGGAAATTGACATCATGCCAGCCCTCGGCACACATGCGCCCATGACTGAAAAGGAAATCAGGCACATGTTCGGATCGAGAATCCCCCTCGACCGCTTCAAGGTGCATGACTGGCGAAAAAGCCTCGTCCATCTCGGTGACGCGCCATCGTCGAAAATCCAGGAATGGTCAGAAGGTAAATTGGACTATTCCGTTAAAATCGAAGTCAACAAAATCCTCTTTGGCGGATACGACCTCATCCTCTCGATCGGCCAGATCGTGCCGCATGAAGTCGTCGGAATGGCAAATTACACTAAAAACATCTGCGTCGGTGTCGGCGGAGAAGACACGATAAACAAATCCCACTTTCTAGGCGCGGTATTCGGGATGGAAAGAATCATGGGCAGAACCGACACGCCCGTTAGAAAGCTCTTCAACTATGGATTTGACTCATTTCTCAAAGACTTGCCAATCTACTACATTTTGACCGTCATGCAGAAAAATTTCGATAGCGGAAAAATGGAGATGCGCGGCCTCTACATCGGAAACGACATGGAAACATTTGCCGAAGGCGCCGAGCTAAGCCGCAGTGTCAATCTCACCCTCCTCGACAAGCCACTTCGGAAAGTCGTCGTCTATCTCGAACCAGATGAGTTCAAAAGCACCTGGCTTGGCAACAAGTCAGTCTACAGGACAAGAATGGCGATCGCGGACGGTGGCGAGCTCATCGTCCTGGCGCCAGGCCTCAAGGAATTTGGCGAGGACAAGGAGATTGACAGGCTCATAAGAAAATACGGGTACAAGGGAACCCCCGCCACCCTCGAATCCGTGAAAAACAACGCTGAACTAAGAAACAATCTCAGCGCCGCCGCCCACCTCATTCACGGCTCCAGCGAGGGCAGATTCAGGATCTGCTACTGCCACGGCGAAAAAATCGGACGCGATGAAATTCTCGCTGTCGGCTTCGATGCAGACAGCTACGGCAAGGTTTCTCAGACATATGATCCGGAAAAACTCAAAGACGGCTTCAACACAATGCCAGATGGCGAGGAAATATTCTTCATCAGCAATCCAGGACTCGGACTCTGGGCGCTGAAAGAAAAATTTTGCTAGACGGAAGCAGAGGCTGAAGCACGGGAGCAAATGCGCTACGCCATAATCTCAGACATACATTCGAACCGCCAGGCATTTAAAGCAGTCCTCACCGATGCCGCAAGCCTGTCAGTTGACGAAATAATCTGTCTCGGTGACTTGGTCGGCTATGGCCCCAGTCCTGTCGAAACTGTCGAGCTGGCATACTCCAAGGTCAATCACTTCATCCTGGGCAATCACGATGCCGTCGTATGCGGGAGACTTTCCCCTGACAATTTCAACGACAACGCGAAAAGGCTCATAGAATGGACTGCCTCCGCCGTCCCACCAGCCGCAGTCAAATTCTTCAAGGAAATGCCCCTTCTCCTGTCCGGAAAATTCTTCATCTGTTCGCATGGGGAATTCTCCAACCCCGGAAGATATGGCTACATCATTGACGAAGGCGAGGCGGTCGAAGCCTTCAATTCCTCAAAGGAGCCTCTTCTCTTCGTCGGCCACAGCCACTATCCATCCATATTCGTCCAGAAAGATCCCCGTTCTGCAAAGATCCTTTCACCCCAGGATTTCGCCATGGAGCGCGACAAGCGCTATATCGTGAACGTCGGATCCGTCGGCCAGGCACGCGACGGAGACATCCGCGCATCGTATTGCATACTAGATGCAGATCGCAAAGAAATTTTTTTCAGAAAAGTCCCCTTCGATATTGATGCATACTGTGATGACATGAGAAAGGCGGGGCTACCCGAAGAAACCAGCTATTTTGTGGGGATATACAGACAGAAGGCGCCAAAGAACATCCGCGAAATCCTCGAATTCGAGCGTCTCGGAGAAAAAGACGCGGTCAGAACTGCATCCGAGCTCAAGAATCTTGAGAAAAATATCAGGACACTCAGAAAAACACGCCAGATACTTGCGTCTCTCCTGATTTTCTGCCTCATCGCTGTCGCATTTTCTTCCTGGCTTTTCATCGAACAGGGAAAGAAAACAAGGAAAACAGAGGAGAAGCTTGCCAAAGCCAAGGAGGAAGCCGCTAAAAACAGCAAAACTCTGATAGCTTCGACGACTCAGTCGAAGACACCTCAGAATACGCCCCTCAAACTCGGAGAGCTCATTGAAATGCCCTCTCCGAGAGGACGGGTTGACAAATCCTCTCCGATGAATTTCTGGAGCCTGGAGCTCGGCGATAATGATTCTCAGGCTGTCTTCGTCGAATCCTTCAAGGAGACAAAGGAGTCCAAAGCCCCCCCGTTTATAGCGATAAAGCTTCTCTCCAAGTCCGCCGCCAGCGAATCCGCAATCATTTCCGATCCGGTCTCCGTGTTTCAGGGAGAACGTTTCACGGCGTCTTTCCAGTTCAAAGCCCTCTCTGCGGCACCTGGCGCCTGGATTGGAGTATTTCTTGAGGAGGAGACGGAAAATGGAACAAGGATTCCAATCGGTCACAACGTGAAAAATTCCATCGCGCAGGGCAATTCATGGACTCCGGTCTCCTTCACCATGCCGAAGGAGAAAAGCCTCGCCTCGTCAGGCAAGTTGAGAATGCTCATCAAAGCCCAATTCGCCGGAGAAATACTCGTCCGCAAGTGCTCCCTCGAAAGGAAGGACAAGTGAAGATAGCCCAACTGATTCCGCAGTTCTATCCGCACGTCGGAGGCGCGGAGATATGCATTCACAACGTCTCGCGGAAGCTCGCCGAATTCGGACACTCGGCGACAATCGTCACAAGCTCCCCGCCACCGGCGAATCCCCCCGATCTGCCATATCAAATAGAATACATCTGGGAAAAGACCTGCGGCCTCTTCCGGCATCTCCCGGACTTCGCCGCCGCCGCATGCCTGAGGCAGTCCATCGCACGCCTCCAGAAAAAACACCAGTTCGATCTCTGGCAGATCACTAACGGATACCCGCTCGGAACCGCGGCTGTATCATTCCTGAAAAAACACGGGATTCCGTCTGTCCTGCGCTCCTGTGGAGAAGATATACAGTCTTACCCGTCAATAGGATACGGAGTCAGGCTCGATAAAAATATTGACAAGATAATCCGCGGCGCTTATCCGCTTTTCGACGCCTTCGTCGCGCTCACCCCAAGCGTCTCGGACGAATACGTCAAGCTCAATATTCCCGCTAATAAAATCAGGATCATTCCCAACGGAGTTGACACTGCCAAATTCCAGCGCATCGATCCGGAAAAAAGGGCGATGATACGCCAGCGACATGGCGTTTCAGAAAAGGATTGCCTGATACTGACTGTAGGAAGATACCACCCTAAAAAGGGCTTCGACCTGATCCCGGAAATCGCCGCATCCCTGAGGCAGAAACCCCTGTCTTTCAAATGGCTTGTCGTAGGAAGAAAAACCTGCGAAATCCGCAGAAAATTCCCAGAATGCGAATCGCTCGGAGTCTCATGCATCGAAGGCATCGGCAACAGCTCCTCAGACCGCCAGGCATTCTCCCTCCCCTCGGACGAGCTCGTCCAGCTCTACGCGTCCGCAGACATATTCGCATTCCCAACTCTCATAGAAACATTTGGAATGGTCATCGTCGAGGCAATGGCGGCTTCTCTTCCCATCGTAACCACCGATGCGGAAGGCGTGCGCCACATAGTCGAGGACGGCGTTGACGGACTCAAGGCAAAGGCAGGGGACTCAGATTCATTCGCGACAGCTTTGTCCAAACTTATGCATGACAGCGACTTGTCACGGAAATTGTCCGTGAATGCACGCAAAAAATCCCTCGACTACGACTGGGACAAGGTCGTAGCCAGCTACATCTCTCTCTACGAAGACTGCATCGCACGGTAAATATTCCCAGTCCCCATCATTTTGCCCTTTTCCTCAATTATTGCCTAATAGGTCATATTTTAGGGGAATGAGTGCACCAGTGCCCATAGCCTTCGCAGTATGCCTGGGAATGCTCGTGTTCCATGCTGTCCTTTACTGCGTCAGAATTCAGCTACGCTGAGCGGACGCGATCGCCCGTTTTGTCTCGAGCACATGCTGTTTTCTCTTCAAATCTTCCCTTTTGTCTCCCTGTTTTTTGCCTTTTGCGAGGGAGATTTCCAGCTTGACCAGCCTCTTCTTGAGGTAGAATTTCAGAGGAACTATGGTGAGACCCTTCTCCTTGACCTTCTGCGCCATTTTTCTGATTTCGCTTTTGCGCATGAGCAGGCGCCTCGGGCGGAGTGGTTCATGGTTGAATATGTTTCCGCTCTCGTATGGAGCGATGTGGAGACCGTAGAGGATGAGTTCGCCTTTTTCCGCTCTTACGTGCGCGTCGTTGAAGGCGATGTTCCTGGCTCTGCAGCTCTTGACCTCGGTGCCTTTCAGCTCGATGCCGGCCTCGAAGCTTTCAATGATTTGGAAATCATGGAATGCTTTTCTGTTTTTTGCGAGTTCCATCAGGGGGTGCGAATCATTTTACGGTAGGAGCCTTGCACTCTGTCGCCAGCAGTTCCATAGCCTGATCAGCCAGTTTTTCCGTTTCAGCCTGGGATCCGGACTGCGCCGAGGATTTTTTTATGTTTCTCAAAATGGGGGAGAGCTTTTCGGAGAGATTGAACTTCGCCTCGTTTCTTTCCCTGGCAATTTGGACGACGATGTTTTCTCTCCAGGACAACTCTTCGACAACTGCCATTATGTAGAGACAGAGCAGTTTGTACCAGTCCGGATCATTGTTTGTCTTTTCCTCGATCAGAGCCAGAATTGCGAAAAATCCATCCTTCTTCATCGGCAGAAGGTATTTTCCCTCGAAATGCCTTATTGCTGTGCATTCGTCGAGCTTTTTGGAATTTTCCTCCATGAAGCTTATGGCCGATGCGCGCTCGAGGCCCGAGCATGCCTGCAGTGTCCAATTACCGGCATGCTCCCTGCGGATCATGAAGCCCCCCTTGGCGGAGGCGAAATCAATCATTGACTTCAGAGTGGAGACGTAGGCATGTTCGTTCTCCGTGACGGAACTGCTTTTAACCTTGCATATGCCTTTGAGCAGTATTTCAAGCCATTTCCGCCTGATTTTCTCAGCCGACTCGAGCGACCATTTGGAAGTCAGAGAAAGCGCGAGCTGATAAATTTCTTCGGCTTGGAAAGGCTTTTTTATGTAGAGAAGCTTTTCAGGGGTGCCGACCGTGTCGGAAATCTGCTTCTGATCGTGATCTGCATAGGCGGTCATGATCACAATTTCGATGTCCTTGTCAACTTCCCGTATGCTCTTCGCCGTTCTCATCCCGTCCCATCCCGGGGGCATTCTCATGTCAATGAACGCGACTGCATAGGGAGTGCCGGCGAGATTCGCCTTTCTGACCATTTCCCACGCCTGTTCGCCCTGGAACGCCGTGTCCACGATGTATGAAGGCTCGTCGCTTTGCGCGTCGGAATCCTCTGATTCAGAGGTATTTCCGAGCAATCTAGCCCTCATTTGCTGTACCAGCGACAGGCTTTCATTTTTTTTGCCAGATCTCAAAAGAAGCTTGGCGAGCTGATCGCAGAGATCCTGCTGATCGTCAACGACTATAATCCTGGTGTTACGTTCCATAAGTCCTGCACCGCTTCCAGTTGTTTCAAAATCCAAAGGCGCGAAGCATAAAAATATCACGAAGACGCTCTTTATCAATGGCTTAAAAAAAAATATTCGGAACTGACACTAAACCATTTTGAAGAGACGAAGCATAAATCAAGACAATGCTTTAACTTTTATTTAATATTTTTTTAATAAAAAACACTAGATATAGCTGTCAGATTACTTGCATGCACAATGGGCAGTAGTATATTCGGACAGATAAATCGAAAAATAAATGGCTGTTTTGCGATGTAAATCCTTGTGTTTCATGGGGCTTGGCATCGCTGGGCGGCCATACGATGAGTCGTGGATTTTGCAGTACAAATAATTTTCAGGGCGGGACAGGGCAAAGATTGCTGTTGCAAACAGGAACGGTCATTAAAAGGGAAGCCAATATGTCGTTAAAAACAAAAATCGAGAACATCAAAAAGAGGGACGGCAGGATTGTCAGATTCGACGCGGAAAGAATCACGCTGGCGGCGGCGAAGGCTCTCAAGGCGGTAGGAACAGGGAACGAGAAGCTTGCCAAGACGATCTGCAAGGACGTGCTTGCGAAATTGTCGGAGATGAACATTGATGCGAATACTCCTGACATTGAGCTTATACAGGATCTGGTCGAGCAGGCTTTCATCAAGAGGGGGCTTTCTGGCGCCGCGAAGGCGTTCATCCTATACCGCGCCCAGCACGAGAAGATCCGCGAAAGCAAGAAGCTTCTCATGGACGTGCAGGACCTTGTAGCGTCATATATCGAGCAGAACGACTGGCGCGTGAACGAGAATTCCAATTCGGGATATTCCTATGCGAGCCTGCTCAACCATGTGAGCGGGTCTGTGATAGCCCAGTATTCCCTGTCCAACATGTATCCCAAGGAGATTGCCGACGCCCACAGGGACGGAGATTTCCATCTTCACGATCTTTCGTGCGGAATAGTGGGATACTGTGCCGGCTGGAGCCTGAGGCAACTGCTGATGGAGGGTTTCAAAGGCTGTGAGGGGCGCGCGAGCGCCGCTCCCGCCAAGCATTTCAACACGGCACTCCTTCAGGTTGTAAATTTCATGTGCACCTTGCAGACGGAGTGGGCGGGGGCGCAGGCTTTCAGCTCCTTCGACACGCTTATGGCTCCATTCATAAGAGAAGACTCGCTCAGCTACAGAGAAGTCAAGCAGTGCGTCCAGCAGTTCATTTTCGGTCTCAACATAGCGAGCAGATGGGGGCAGACTCCATTCACGAATCTGACCTTCGACTGGACTGTCCCGCAGGATCTGAGAAGCACGCCGGTCATAATTGGCGGCAAACTGCAGGAGGGCAAATACTACGGCGACTATCAGGACGAGATGGACACGATCAACAAGGCATTTCTCGAGATCATGATAGAGGGCGACAGGGACGGACGCATATTCACATTCCCGATTCCGACCTACAACATAACAAAGGATTTCAACTGGACAAGCGAAAACGCCAAGCTCCTTTTCCACCTTACCGGCAAATATGGTCTTCCCTACTTCCAGAACTTCATCACAAGCAGTCTCAATCCCGGAGATGTGAGAAGCATGTGCTGCAGACTGCAGATGGACATCAGAGAGCTCCGGAACAAGACTGGAGGTCTCTTTGGAGCAGGCGAGCAGACTGGCTCGATCGGAGTTGTCACCCTCAACATGCCTAGAATTGGCTTTCTGTCAAAGAACGAAAATGAATTCATGGCACGTCTTGGACTCCTCATGGATCTTGCGAAGGATTCCCTCGAGATCAAGAGGAAGGTTGTCCAGAGGCACCTCGAGTGCGATCTGCTCCCGTACACGAAGCAGTATCTCGGCACGCTCAAGAACCATTTCAGCACGATAGGGCTGGTCGGGCTCAACGAAGCCTGCCTCAATTTTGTCGGATCGTGCATTGCCGACAGGGAGGGGCTGGACTTTTCCATGAGGATCCTTGACTTCATGCGCAAGAAGATTTCCGACTTCCAGCAGGAGACGGGGCACATATACAATCTGGAGGCGACCCCCGCCGAAGGGACAAGCTACAGGCTTGCCAAGATCGACAAGAAGAAGTATCCGGAGATAATCGCCGCCGGAGAGAAGGTTCCGTACTATACGAATTCATCCTGGCTTCCTGTCGGCTACACCGACGACATTTTCGAGGCGTTGGATCTGCAGGAGCCGCTCCAGGAGAAGTACACGGGCGGAACAGTCTTCCACTGTTTCATAGGCGAGAGGATCAACGACGAAAAGCAGGTGGCGGCTCTTGTGAAAAAAATCGCGGAGAACTACAAGCTTCCATACTTTACGATCACGCCGACTTTCTCGGTGTGTCCGATTCACGGCTACATTGCTGGAGAGCATCACGAGTGCCCCTTCGGGAAGGAAGACAAAAAAATATCGGAAGGACAGCTCAAGGTCATGAGCGCCTGACATAATTATTTTTCAACAATATGCCGTCGCCTTTCCGCAACGCCACCCTGCTGAAAGGCGCAGGCAGAAAACAAAAGGAGGAGAAGAGATCATGAGTAAGTGTGGGACGAAGACTGAAGTGTTCAGCAGGGTGTGCGGCTACCATCGCCCGGTTCGCAACTGGAACAAGGGCAAGCAGCAGGAATTCAGCGAACGCAGGGAGTATTCAGCCGAAAGCGGCTCCGCTCCCGTACGCAAGGAAACCGAAAAAGTCGCCTGAGAGACGCGCAGTCTTTCGTCGTAATTTTTGAAATCCCCCCGCGTCCGGCATCGGACAGCGGGGGTTTTTTATCAGACAGAAAAATGAATATCAGAGGGCTTGTCAAATTTTCAATGGTGGATTTTCCCGGTGGAATTTCCTGCGTCATCTTTGTCGGATCATGCAATTTCAGATGCCCCTTCTGCCACAACCCCCATTTGGTTCTATCCCCCGAAACACAGCCTGAACTGTCCCAGGATTCTGTGCTGAACTTCCTTTCTGAGCGCAGACGCAAAATTGATGCAGTCGTCTTGAGCGGAGGCGAGCCGACCATGCGCCCCAGAATCGGCGAGTTCATGCGCCTGATCAAGGAGATGGGCTTTCATTTGAAGCTGGACACGAACGGCACCAATCCTGGCGTTCTGTCTGATCTCCACGATCAGGGACTCATAGACAGCCTAGGAATGGACTTCAAGGCACACCGTGCGAAATACCATCTGCTCGCGGGCAGAAACAATCTGAACATGATTGACAATGTTTTCAAATCCTTCAAATACGCCTCTGAAAAAAAGATCCCAAGCGATGTCAGAACAACCGTCCACAGGGCGCTTCTCGACTTCGATGATCTTGTCATAATGCGCAGGGAGCTGAACGAAATGGGCATCCGCGAATGGACGCTTCAGCAGTTTCATCCGGTTGACGTGATAGATCGAAGCCTGGTGGAAACCGAGACATTTTCTGATCAGGAACTGCTCGAGATTGCCGAGAAGCTTGGCAACGGAACCAGAACCAGAGGCACTAGGGAAGCCAGCTACTGAGGCTCGGAACGTAAATATTCACTGAACTAGGTCGTTCAGCGAACAACAATATTTGATTCTTGCTCCTTATCCGATTTGACATGTGAAAATGAAAGTGGCACTTTTTTAGCCGCGGAGTGGCGGAGGGACCTAGCCTATGGTTTCAACCATAGGAATCCATCGTAAAATAGGATCATGCGTGCTGAAGGCACGCTGTTTCCCTGCACCGTCCCTACAGGACGCAATGGCTTCCATTTCCCATCCTGGGGTTGAAAAACCCCAGGCTATACCACATAGCCGCGTTGCGGCAAAAAAAACAAAAAAGTGCAACTGAAAAATCACAGAGCTTCGGATCTCTGAGTTTACTGAATATGTACTTCGGAGCAGAGGGCGCGCAATTTTGCGTCCATGCATCCGTGAACACGCTTTGCGAGCCTTTTCCTGTCGTCGTCTCCAGCTTTCATAGCATCCAGCACATGTATCTCCACTTCGATCGAGGGAGCTCCAAGCAAAGCCCATAGATGTGGCAGAAAATTGTCATCTCCAACCCAGGATACCCTTGGCATTCCCTGCTTTTGCCTGTACACAGTAAGAACTGGAAAAATTGGAGCGCTCTCCCCAGTCACCGCCTCGAATGGAGTTGATTTGAAAGGAAGCAGTCCAGCCCTCAAATCCGATGTCGTGCCTTCCGGATAGACCAGCAAATTGATTCCGTTGTCCATCGTTTCCCTGAATTCCGCCAGAGTCCTTTTCGATGCCTGCTTCGAGGATCTGTCAACCCAGACCGGACGGTTCATCGCGACAAGCAGTCCAATGCCAGGCCATTTTTTTATATCGTGCTTGGGCGAGAATCTGACGTTGAAGACGGACGAATGGACTATGATGTCAATATAGCTCTGATGGTTTGAAACGATAAGTCCGCCGCGGACGGAGGAAGGATCTCCGACGACACGTATTTTGACGTTTAAAATCTTGACGAGCCCCTCTGCCCAGATGCTAGTTTCGCTGGAGGCGTTGGAAACGCCTGTCCATCCCTTCCTGGTGACCGGATATGCCGAGCGGGCGGCTCTGTAGGAGCACCACAGGACAAATGCTGAAAATCTGCGGATCCTCAGGAAGAAAGACGGCATCTCGTCATTCGCATTCGTTTGGAGCGGTGTTGAAATGGCGCGCGTATCTCTCGGGAACTTTGTCCTTGTTGACAATGATCAGAAAGTCGTATGTCCCGAATTCCTTGTCGAATGCAGGCTCTCCGCATATCTTGCACCCTATGCGCAGGTAGCCCTTGAAGAGAGGCGGCACGCATCGTCTGAGAGCTTTTTCATTGTGCGAATATTTTTCCATTTCCTCAGGAAGCGGTCTCGGAAGGACGAATTCCGGACGCGGAGTTGCGATTATCCTGTCTGAAATCATGTTTTTTTCTTTGAAATGATCATAAAGCGCCCACGCGACAGCGGGATTCTTGTCCTCGAGGCTGACACAGCCAATCATGATGTTGAGGGAGGCTCTGTTGAGCAGTTCGGCAATGCCTCCCCAGAGGAGAGCGACGACGGCGCCCGTCCTGTATTCCCTGGAGACGCAGGATCTGCCGAGCTCGACCAGATGTTCGGCGATTGGATCAATGCCCTCTATGGAGTATTCGCGGGAGGAGTAGAAGCCCTTGGCAGAGTTGGCGACCGATCCCAGATGTATCCTGTAGGTTCCTATGACTTTGTTGCTGGTCTTCTCTATCACGAGAAGGTGCAGGCAATACTCGTCGAATTCGTCGTGGTCTATGCCGGTTGACCTTGCATTTTCAAGTCCTTTGCCCTGCTCGATGTTGAAAACCTGATAGCGCAGGCGTTGCGCCTTTTCTATCTCAGCCTCGTTTTCAGCCAGCTTGATGACGAATTGATCGGTTTCAAAAAGCACCGACGGGCAGATTATTTTAGAATCCAGATTCCTGAATATCACTTTCTGTCCTTCAAATGAATTGTGTGCACATTGGCATAGCCCAGGGACAATGCGGCGAAACGCACGGCGTACGCCAAAGCCGCGAAACTCCGAAAATAGCCCGCATCTTAAACTAATTCAAGACATTAATTCAAGAAATGCTTTGGATATTTTAGAAGCATTGGGCGCAGAGCCGCACAAAAAGGGGATGCAATCCCTCGTTCTGCACCTTTATTTAATCCTCTTTGAACCTGATCCTAGCAATCGCGCTGTATGGTGGAGAACTTGGGCAGGTGTGCTTTGATGCGCTTGACGCGCCAAAGACCTGCAGATGAAAAGATCAAAATTCTTGTTCAACACAGGAGACAGACATGGAAAAGAGTCAGAAAAAGGTTTTGTTTCTATGCACAGGGAACAGTTGCCGAAGTCAGATGGCTGAAGGCTTTATGAGAGAGATTGGCGGCGGCTCATTTGAAGCTCTCAGCGCCGGGATGGAGCCTGCCGAGGCAGTGCATCCCATGGCTGTTGCGGTAATGAAAGAGCGCGGCATAGACATATCTGGACAGAAGCCGAAGCCCATAGAGACATACCTCGGAAAAGAATGCATTTTCTACCTGATCGTCGTATGCGAAAAAGCCAAAATGAGCTGTCCAAGAATCTGGCCCGGACTGGGAGAAGGCAACCGCTTCTACTGGCCATTGCCCGATCCTGCCGAATTTAGAGGCTCCGAGGAAGAAAAGCTGGAGGAATTCAGAAAAGTAAGAGACGAGATTGAATCAAAAGTCAAGGAATGGCTTGACGGGCGCCCCTGAGCGGTCTGCCGTCCTTATTCCCGGCCGCCTCTAGATTCCGACATCTGAATCCGCAACTTTGTTAAAAATTGCGAAATTTAACCGTATCTTCCTTATAATCAGGCAATCACAAGATTTGATTCCTGCCCATTATCCGATTTGACATCTTAAAATGAAGATACACTTCTGGCATGTATGCCACTTTCACCTAAAGTGGCACAGAACGACTTCCGGCGATATTCTCTAAACCTTCTCCTGCTAAATGTTGAGCAGTCTCAAGGCGTTGTTTCTGCAAAAATCTGTAATTGCCTGCTCATTTCCGGGGCGTATAAGCTCCTTTGCCCTGGAGACAAGGTCTTCGTAGGGAGATCCTTTGAATCCTGCAAACCATCCTGGGCCGTCAGTTCCGGCGAGCATTTTGGAGTATGCTCCAAAATTCCCGATCATATGGAAGAAGTTTGGATTGAAAGCTAGCCAGCTTGGCTCGACATAGACATTTGGGAAGCTCGCCGCCAAGTATGCCGCCTCCTCGTTTAGAGACGCATGGTAGAGCACAAGCTTTGTCTTTCTGAACTTCTTCAGGGATTCGATGTAATTGATAGCGGAATAGGCCCGCTCCGGCTGTGTGTGGGTCACAATTGGAATGTCTCTTTCGTTGGCAAATTCAAAGACGGGATCCATATAGTCAGGATGGACAGGGATGCCTCCGATTTCTGGCTTCATCTTAATTGCGGAGAGCTCTGCATGATTGTCGAACCATTTTTCGGCGTGACGTCGCCAGCTCGCATTTTTGTCGGGATGAAGCATCGCCGCAAGGGGGAGGATTTTCCGTCCCTTTTCCTTAGCGAGCTCAAGCAGGGTTTTGTTTGTCTCCTCGAAGTCCTCGTGGCGGCATCTCAAATCGGTACAGCAAAGCATTCCGCAAATCTCGCCTCCCTCTAGGATTTCACGGATTTTCGGGGTCCAGTCTTCACCCTTTCCAGAAATGCCATAACCGTGAAAATGTGAATCAAAAACTTTCAGATCCAGCTCGCTCATGTCACGCTCCTGTAAAATTGATTTCTGGTGCTGATGAAGGCAGAGAACACCGAAGTGCTTTTTCTCCAAGTCGAATAATCAAGCACAAAACTTAAGAAAACCAAATATGTTTTTCTGCAAACTAGATCCGTCTATTGAATCCGTGCTATGTAAAGATTCGCTGGACAACGTAGTTCAGTGAATATTTACGCTTGTCCTGCTCCCACGCTTTTTGCACGAGACGGCATCGCTTTTTCAGCAGGCAGATGCGACTTCCATCGCGATTTCAGCCCATTTGTCGAGGCGGGACGGATCGTGTTTGACCGTGCTGATGTCCTTGAGAATGAACTCTAGGGAACAGCCGTTTCTATCGCATGCGTCCTTTATGGACTGCAATTCGTTGCGGACGAGCTTCCCGTCGAATCTCTGCATTGCGAGATTCGCAGGATTCGGCTTTGAGGAGAATACGTAGTCTTTTCCTATTTCAGCCGCGCCGCGCTCCTGATTTGCCCAGGGACTCATTGAAACCTTGCGGACATTCGGAATTTTTCTAACCTGAGCCATCTTTCCATCGAGCGGGTCACAGCACCCGTAGTAAACCAGTCCGAAGCGCGCACAGATCGGGGAGGAATATTTCACCTCGAACTCCTCGAACATTTCCGGAGAGACTGTCGAGAACATCTGCGCCAGTCCGAACATCCAAATGTCTTTGCATCTTGGCTTTGCAGGATTGTAGCCGGGAGCCGGAAGCTCGTCAGTGTATGCGCCAGTGCAATGAATAAGGCTCTGCGAACGAGGGAGTAGCGCCTGAGCCTCGAGCTGATCTAGGATTGCAAGATAGCCCTCGCTTATCCGCCTTGCCGCCTCGTGCATGAAGTCGGGGCGATCTACAAGAGCGAAGAGGACATCCTCCACTGGCATTATCACAGAAATGAAATCCCAGACTGACAGATATGGGGTCGAGCCGTTCGCGCGGACTTCGAGTATCCCGTCAAAAATTTCATTTGCCAAAGAAAGTTTCCTATCGGTTTCCTCCTTGTCATGCTCGATTAGCGGAGTCCTGATTTTTTCCAGGTCCGAATCCGTTTGAAGCTGTTTGTCATATTTCTGACTGACGATATTATTGCGCTCGTCGGTTGCCAGTGTCTCGCAGTGGGCGTTGATGCCGAATCCGCTGTTCCGGACGGCATATTGTATTTCCAAGCATGGTTCCATAACCGAGTCAACCGGGAAATGGCGCCACTGGTAGAGCTTTCTCCTGAGTACCTGCTCGAAGCCCCGCAAAGTTTCCTCCTCGCATTTCAGCTCCAGTTCCGGACTTCTCTCAAGTTCGCCCCAGCAGACCTGGTCTATCATGACCATCGGGCGCTCTGCATCAACTGCGTTCAACTTTTTCCAAAGCCGCCTTTTTTCATCGTTCACCGGGGATGCCGCCGCCTCGGCATACTGCTCCGCAAGCCCTCTCAAAATAGCCTTCTCAGAATTTTTCAACATTTCCATTTCCTTTCAACTTTGATTGTCTCTCCCGTTAGATGCATAAAATAATGTAATATATGTGATATAAAATGGAATATTTTGTGTATAACATGTATATTCTTTGTATATAACAAATAAGAGGAGACGAGAATGGCAGAGGATCTTGCGATGCTGAAGATAAGCTTCCTAGAGTATGGGAACGTCTTTCTCGACACGAGCTGGAAGGGGCAGACATTTTATGAGGATCATGCCAGGCTTTACTGCGTCACGGAAGGTAGCGCCGAGATATGGCACGGAGGCAGGCATTTCGAAATGCTTCCCGGCAGGCTCTTTCTAGTTCCTCCCGCCGCAGGCATGAGATTCAGATGCCGGCGCTCCTGCAAGATACTTTGGTTGCACTTCACGCTCCTACTGCATGGAGATACGGATATCTTCGCCGCAAAGGCCTTCACAGCAGTTCATGTTGAGACAGAAGGACTTCCATTGATAAAAAGATTTCTTGAACTGCTGGAGCTTCTCGGTAAAAGCGGAAATCAGGCAAGCCTGCGGGCGCAGGGCATCCTTTTGGAGCTGGTCTCATTCTTCATCCCGGAGGAATTGAGCGGAAGAGAGCCAAAGGAGCTGGCACTCCTGGAGAGATTCAAGCCAGTTATGGAATGCATGGACAGAAGCAGTTCGGAAAAGCTCAGCCTGGAGAGGCTTTCGGCTCTGGCAGGATACGAGAAGACATATTTCTCGGTGCTTTTCAAGAAGACCTTCCGCGTCTCCCCGCTCCAGTACGCCATGCGCAGACGCATTGAGAAGGCGCAGGCGCTCCTCTCATGCTCGGATGCAAAGCTGTCTCTGATCGCGCAGGAATGCGGCTTCAGCGATGAATTTCATCTTTCCAAAACCTTCAAGCGCATCGCGGGCAGATCACCGCGCGAATTTCGCAGATCGCTCTCGAGGAAGATGCCGTAATGTCTGAAGAGGCAGGCACAGCAATAGTTCTTCAAATTTAAACTGCCAGAAAGAACACGTCGAAGCGTGAAGACCAAGAGCAGTTTCAAAGGAACCTGGGTAAATATTCACTGAACTACGTCGTTCAGCGAATCTTTACATCTAGCTCGGTATCCGGAAGAGATCCGACAGGGTCTCGGCGTTTCCGTCAGGATAAAAGCGCCGCACCGGAGCCCATCAGGACTTCGACATCAATCGTTGCACCACTGTCCGATGGCGAATGCGGGATTAGATTTCCTGGAATCTCCCTTCCGGCGACTTTTATGGATTTTATTCCACTTTCGAATCCGTCCGGATTAAGGAATTGAATCTTGTATTCCGTTCCACGAAAGCGTCTTATGACTTTGAAGGAGGTCCATGAGCCAGGAATCGAGGGAGAAATGAGCAGTCCATCATACGAGGGCCTTATCCCCAGTATTCCCTGCATTGCGGAGACCGCCATCCAGGAGGCTGTTCCGGTCAGCCATGGATTGCGTCCGCGCCCGACTATGTGATAAGGCTTTTGTGAAATGAACTGGCATGCTACATAGGGTTCGACTTCATGCGTGTCCGCGATCTCGTTTTTTGTCGTCTGAGACATCCGCATGAAATATTCGAAGGCTTTCCCTCCGCGTCCCAACAGAGCTTCCGCATAGATCATCCAGGATGATGCGTGATTGAAAACCGAGCCATTTTCCTTGATTCCCGGTGGATAAATGCCAACCGAGCCCAGTTCCGGCTCGAATCGTGAGAAGGGGATGTCCATGACCTTGTGTCCATATTCGGTTCCAAGCTTTTTCTCGACGATGTCAAGAAGGGCCTTGCCACGCTCCGACTGCCTGATTCCGGAAATGACAGCCCAAGCCTGCGGCTCGAGAAAGATGCTCGCCTCATCCTGGGGCGAGGATGCCGAGCCAAGCGCTGATCCGTCTTTCCTGAGCATTCTTTTATACCAATTTCCATCCCAGGCGCTCCCCTCGATCGCCGCCGATATTGTCTTGAGTCTTCGTGACAGTTTCTGGGACTGCTTCTTTTCGCCCAGCTTGTCGAGAAGCTCGATCAGCGCGATGGTCGAGGCGCAGTAGAGAAGGCTCGTAAATACGGATTCGCACTTTTTGTCCTCCGGATTCAGCGAGTCGTTCCAGTCGGCATGCCCGGTCTGCATGAGTCCGTTGACTCCTCTGTGCTTCCAGGCATAGTCCTGAGCCGCTAAAAGGTGCTCGAGCATGCTGCTCTTCTTTTCGGATCCTCGGAAGCCCATGATTTCACGGGCGAAATCAAGATCTCCCGTCTCTTTTATGAACGCTGTAGCCGAGAGGGCGAGCCAGTTGTGGTCGTCGTAAAATCCGGTCGAGCCGTATTGTCCTGTGAACGGATTGAAATTGTGGCTTGCAGATCCGTCCGTCGCAAGTCCCTCAGCGAGAATGCGCAGGAACTTTCTGGATTCTTCGGGCATCGAGTGCATCATCCCGAGCTGATCCTGACAGCTGTCTCTGAATCCAATCGCCCTTCCTATGCCCCACTCATATGATGAAATGGAGCGGGACAGGACTAGTGTGGTCGCCGCCTGATACTGGACAAAGGAGTTTACGACGGCATCGAATTCCCTGGAGGGAGTCTCAGCCCTGAATGCGTCAAGCCGAGTCTTCCAAATCGTTCTTATATTTTCGAAAGCGCCGTCAATTTCCCGCTCGTCAATGTATTTCTTCGCCTTGTTCCTGTAGTCGGCCTCGTCCTTGGCGTAGCCTGTCTGATAGACGACTCTTGCGCTTTCTCCGGGTTCTAGTTCGAAACTATGTTCAAGGGAGCCGATCGGGTAGCCCCCGTTTTCGCAGTAGTTGGAGCTTGATCCGCGCTCCACGCAGATGGGATTGCGCTCGTCCCGGTATGAGCCGATGAAGAGATCTCTGTCTCCTCCGTATCCGGAAACGGGCCTGTTCGAGACATGGAAGGCGTAGTTCATCACGAAGTGCATGTCGTTGAGTCCAGTGCCGATGTCGTTGTAGCTGTAATGGAGGAGCGCCTGATTTTCCGCATCCCATTTCTGTCTGGAGACATTCGGGCAATTGTCAATGTTCATCAGATCGCGCATGGCTCCCCAGAATGCGAATTCGGCATAGCTGAAGCTTCTTATCCGCCTGAACCTGTCTGAAACATTTGAAATTCTCATGTCCCATATCTCCAGCGGCAAGTCCTGCGGAACAAAATAGCGGATCTGAGTCTGAATTCCGTTGTATTTATAAGTTATTATCTGGTAATTAGTTCCGACTCTACAACTGTATTCTCCACCGCTTGTCCAGCTTGGCGCCCAAGTTGCAGACCAATAGGAGGAATCTTCGTCGTCCCTGATATATACATATCTTCCAGGGCGGTCGTACGGAACGTTCTGGTACCTGTAGCGGAGAACTCTGTAGATGCGCGGATCTCTGTAATATGAAACTCCGCCGCCTGTATTTGAGATCATTGCGACATATTCATTGTTCATCAGATAGTTGTACCAGGGGCGAGGTGTGTCCGGTCTCGAGATGACATACTCCCTGTTTTCCAGATCAAAATGGCCATATTTTCCGCTGAGCGACATAAGATGCCTCCAAGAATAGATTGTTAATTCGGAGATCTAACGAAAAGGAACATGACACTCATATGAATGTAGTTAGTCGAGGCGGATATTCAAGGGAATTATTCTGGGATTTCAACTACAAAACACGCGGAATACGCGAAAAACGTTTCCGGTTTACAGTTTAACGGTTTACGGTCAGAATACTGAATTTCAATATTGAACGGAAGAAAATCAGACGGAATGCAAATTGCAAAGTGCAAAGGGATTAGGGATGGAACGCCGACATCCTGTCGGCTCTCTAAATTTAACCGACTGCATTCCATGACTCGCTATCGTTGTCGTAATCGCTATCGTAATCGGGTTTACAAATTTATAGCTTACCGCTCCGCTGATAGCGATAGCGACTACGATTACGAAAATTATAAAAAAT
>DYRX01000185.1 GCA_020718525.1 Victivallis vadensis | reverse complement strand
TATTTATCTGAAAAACTATAGAGGCAAGTGATTATGATTATTTCTCAACAGTTCCTAAAACGCTGGATAAAGCGCCTGGAAAGAAGGACGCAGGAACACCTACGTTAACCGCAAAGCGGCGTACGTGAACGATTAGCAAGTCTTGTTGCAGTTGCGCCAGATCTGTCAGTCAATGCTTCTCCAGTCGGTGAAGACCGGGTCGTAGCCTTTTGAGGAAATCATAGAGACGATTTCCGAGACGTTTCTACAGTCGTTGGGGGTGAACTGCGGACCGGACTTTTCGGTGAGGGCGTAGCCGCCGACTTCAGTTCTCGATCCGGCGGACATTCGTGTGACGGCGCTTCCAACCAGGGAATCCCTTGTTTCGGCGCTTTCGCGCGTGGAGAGGCTGATGGAGGCGCTTGGAATGAAAATTCTGAAGGCGTCCATTATCCGTCTGAGATCCTCCACAGAAACGTGGAATGGCGGATTGAAGCCTGTCCTCGGGTCAATCCTTGGAACAGAGAGTCCGATTTCCAGCGAGGGGAATTTGCGGAGGAGCTGTCGGGCGTGAAGGGCGGTGAAAAAGGCGTCTTTGCGGAAATCCGCCAGTCCCAGGAGCGCACCTACACCGACGAAGCGCATTCCCGCCTCCGCGGCGCGTTCCGGAGCGCCAAGCCTGAAATCGAAGTCTCTCTTCGCTCCGCTCCTGTGGTATTCCGCATATAGCTCCCTGTCGTATGTCTCCTGATAAAGTGTAAGTCCGTCAACGCCGCATGCTACGAGAGAGCGGTATTCCTCAGTTTCCATGGGATAGACTTCAATCGAGATCGCGTCGAAGAATGGGCGGAGCCTCCTCACACAGTCTGCGATGTATTCAATAGGCGCTTCGCTTCTTGATTCGCCTGTCAGGAGAAGCAGATGCCGGATTCCGCTCTCTCTAAGAATTGCCGCCTCCGAATCAAGCTCCTTGCCGTCTAGCCGTCTCCTGGAGATATTGGCAGACCTTCTGAATCCGCAGTATATGCATTCGTTGCAGCAGTAGTTCGACAGATAGAGCGGCGCGTATATTGATATTGTCCTTCCAAAATGCCGCAGGGTCAGTTTTTTCGAGCGCTCTGATATGAGTCCGGAAAATTTTTCAGCCGCCGGAGAGAGGAGAGCTAGAAGATCCCGATCCGAAAGCCTCTCCTTTTTCAGAGCTGTCATAATTGCGGACTCGCTGACTGAGTCGAAGAATGACTCGAAATCGGAGAGGAGGCAGTTCGACAGGATTCTTCTCATTTTAAGTGGATTCTTTTCATCTCAAGTAGCCGCTTGTTGGGGACGACGCATCGGCTTCGCCGGAAAAGGAGTCTCCCGCGCCTGACAGAAAAGAGGTTCTGCCCGCGCGGACAGCCATAGCGAAAGCCTCCGCCATTGCGGGCGGGTCCGAGGCGATCGCTACAGCGGTGTTGACAAGCACTGCCGACGCTCCGATTTCCATTGCCTGTGCGGCATGGGAAGGAACGCCTATCCCTGCGTCAACAACCACCGGCAACTCGATCTCCTGGATCAATATCCTGATCATGTCGAGTGTCTGCAAGCCTCTGCCTGATCCAATCGGGGATCCGAGCGGCATTACGGATGCGGCTCCGGCTTTTTCCAGGCGTCTTGCTACAACGAGATCCGGATTGAAATATGGCATCACAATAAATCCTTCGCCTGCAAGGATTTCCGTTGCTTTAACTGTCTCATCGTTGTCCGGGAAAAGATGCCTTGAGTCTGGGATGACTTCGATCTTTATCCAGTCGCCGCACCCGGCGGCACGCGCGGTTCTTGCGATTCTGACCGCCTCGCCGCAGTTTCTTGCGCCAGATGTGTTTGTCATCACCACGACATCTTTTGGAATCATTTCTAGCAGGCCTGGGCTTTCACTTTTGCCGGGCGAGACTCTTCTAAGCGCGACTGTCACAAGCTCGCTTCCAGATCTTTTTATAGAATCCGCCATGACATCCAAGGCTCCGAATTTACCAGTCCCCAAAAAGAGCCTGCTGGAGAATTCCCTCCCGCGTATTTTCAAAAAATCGTTCATTTCAGCCTCCTCCCACAAAAGCGAGAATCTCAAGTCTGTCACCGTCTTTCAGGACGATGGAAGACCATTGGGCGCTTTTTATTATATTTCCGTTGTGTTCGACTACGATCCTTTCGAAGGGATATTCATTTTTTTTCAGGAAGAGGTCCAGCCTCTCCGCGTCCCGGGTCTCAAGCAGTTCTCCATTCAATGAAATCTTCATCCCAGTGCAATCATCCTTTCCAGCGCTTTTTCCGCCCGGACTCTGATATTTTCCGGAACCTTTATTTCCAGCTCCTCCGTTTCGCAAGCTTCGAGCAGATTTTCAAGCGTTGTCTTGCCCATGTTCGCGCATTTGATTCTGGAATCTGGAAATATGAACTGCTTTTCCGGGCACGCCTTGGCGAGAGGATGGGCTATTCCTGTTTCAGTCAGTATTATGAATCTGGTCTCGGAGCTCGACTGCGCATGCCTGATCATCTGAGACGTCGAAAGGATTTTGTCGGCGAATCTTCTGATCCTTGGAGGAGCCTCGGGATGACAGAGGACTACTGCGTCCGGATTTTCGCCTTTGATCCGCAGAATGTCTTCTTCCGTAAAGCGCTGGTGGATCGGGCAGAAGCCCGGATAGAGATGGATTTTCTTTGAAGGTACCTGCTCCGCGACCCAGGAGCCCAGATATTGGTCTGGTACAAAAAGTATTTCGTCCTCTTCAAGAGATGCGACAAGCTTCGCGGCATTCGCCGAAGTACAGCAGAGATCCGATTCCGCCTTGACTTCCGCGGAAGAATTCACGTAGGCCACAACGACCGCATTGGGATGCTTGCGCTTTTCCTCCCTCAACTGATCGGCATCAATCATGTCCGCCATCGGGCATCCTGCGTCATGCGCCGGGAGAATCACCTTCTTGTCCGGATTGAGTATCGAGGCGCTTTCAGCCATGAACTTGACTCCACAGAGGATTATTTTTTTTGCTTTCGAGTCTCTTGATCTCCGCGCAAGTTCGAGCGAGTCCGCCACGATGTCTGCTGTGTCTTGAATCTCCGGCGGCTGATAGCTGTGCGCAAGGATGAGCATGTCCTTGGCCTTCGCGATCTCGCGTATCCTTTTTTGAATTTCTATCATCCTGGGGGTATCCTCTCTCGGCTAGACAGCAGTTCTAAAATATCATTTGAAATCCGTCACAGCCGGATCGTAGTCCGACGGCGGCAGCAGCCCAAGCATTCCGATGCAGGTCGCCGCGAGCGAGCTTATGCCAAGCCCCTCCTTGAGCTTCGTTGAATAGTCTCCTTTGAATTCCGGATCATAAATTATGCATGGCACGGGGTTTAGGGAATGGCTTGTCTTCCTGCGGATCTGCCCGTTCTCGTCCAAAAGGACCTTTCCATCTTTTCCGTGTTCGTACATGTCGTCTGCATTTCCATGGTCGGCAGAGATAAGAAGGATTCCGCCTGCGGAACGGACAGCGTTGGCGACTCTTTCGATGCAGAGGTCAAGACCGTCCATCGCAGTTATTACAGCCGCATAGACCCCTGTGTGTCCTACCATGTCGCCATTGGGGAAATTAAGGCGGATGAACTCGTATTTTCCGCTAAGAACCGCCTCGCATACCTTGTCTGTTATTTCCGCGCATTTCATCCAGGGCCTCTGCTCGAATGGGACTATATCCGAGGTGATTTCCACATAGGTTTCGAGCTTTTTGTCGAAATATCCGGATCTGTTCCCATTGAAGAAATATGTGACATGCCCGAATTTCTGCGTTTCGCTTATCGCCATTTGCTTCATCCCGCTTGCGCAAAGATATTCGCCCACAGTCTTTTCAATCGCAGGAGGATCCACAAGGAATTTTTTTGGAATTTTGAGATCCCCGTCATATTGCATCATTCCGGCGTAGAGGACATCCGGCCTCGGAGAACGGTCGAACTTGTCAAAATTGTCGTCCTCGAACGCCTGAGTGATTTCGATTGCTCTGTCTCCTCTGAAGTTGAAATATACGACTGAATCGCCGTCCTTGATCGGCGCGATCGGAGAACGAGCGTCGTCGGAGATCACGAACGGCGGAAGATCCTGATCAATTGCTCCGCTCTCTTTCCGGAGCGTGACAATCGCCTCGCGTGCATTCGGGAAGAGCCTTCCTTTTCCTCTGACATGGATGTCCCAGCCTTTCTTCACCATGTCCCAGTTCGCACCATAGCGGTCCATTGTTATGAACATCCTGCCGCCGCCAGAAGCGATCCTGCATGAAAAACCGTCCTTTGAGATTTCCGAGAGAAATTTTTCAAATGGATCGAGGTAGTCGAGGGCGGAAGTTTCAGGGACGTCGCGTCCGTCAAGGAGTATGTGTATGGCGGCGCGTTTCACGCCATCCTTTTTTGCCCTTTCGAGCATGGCCTTCAAATGGTCAATGTGGCTGTGGACGTTGCCGTCGGAAAATAGCCCGATGAAGTGGAAGACGGAATTTTTGCTTTTGCAGTTGGCAACAAGCTCCTTCCATACGGCGCCGTTGAAAAGACGCTCCGTCGCGATGGCTTCGTTAACCAGCTTCGCGCCTTGCGCTAAGACGCGGCCGCAACCGATCGCATTGTGCCCGACCTCGCTGTTGCCCATGTCGGCGTCGCTAGGAAGACCAACCGCTTGTCCGTGCGCCTTGAGCCTGGTATTTGGGCAAGCCTTGAGAAGCTGGCTGAAAAAAGGCATATAAGAGTTCGCAACAGCGTCGCCCTCGTTGTACTTGCCTATTCCGACACCGTCGAGAATCATCAGCACTAGCGGTCCTCTGCGCCCGCAGAATCCTGTATTTTTCTTCAAAGCTGTCAACATCTTGGTCCTCCATTTATTTTTTTGTTCAACTGAAGAGCATGTCCGATGGAAACTGAAAAAACGTGATTAACGCCTTCCGCACCTCAACGTTTTCCCTGATTCATTCAACGTGCCTGTAAAGAGCATATAATTTCCCTCCCATCGCCCAAAATGCAAACAGCGGCTGATTCATTCGCGTCTCTTTGATGAAAAAAGAGTGAAAAAAGGTCTTCTACACTGTAAATTGGTGGTGGGAGCTCTGAATAAAGACGGCAGATTCGCATGAATTGTTCTGAAACAGAGAGGGATAAATCAAAATCGGGATGAATGCAGGCGAACTAAAATCAGCGATGCAGATGAATGGAAGCGCAATTGCCAGACTTCCAGGTGATATGTCCAATTTGCATCTCTTCACGAATCCTGAAACTATAAGCTCCGTTCGCTCCGCAGGCGATATTCCCGGCGCATTCGAAACGATTGACGCCGCCCTCTCTGAAAAAAAGCATGTCTTTGCGAACTTCGCATTTGAAGCGTTCTCCGCTTTTGATCCGGCTATGCCTCCCGCAAAGCCTTCCGCCTTTCCACTGCTTTGCTTCGCAGTCTATACCTCTCCTCCCCAAAAAATATCCCTTGATTTCATACCAGCTCCAGATTTAGAAAAGATTCTTTTTGCACCGGATATTGGAAAAGAGGATTATCTGCGGAAGATAGAGCGCATCAAGAGACTCATTTTTGAAGGGGACACATATCAGGTCAACTTCACAATCAGGCTCCTGGCATCGCCCATTCATGATCCGGAAACGCTTTTTCTCCATCTTGCGTCTGCGCATTCTCTGCCTTATCCGGCGTTTTTCAGGTGCAATGAATACAGAATTCTTTCTCTATCGCCGGAGCTATTTTTGGAAAAAATCGGACGGAATATTCAGAGCCGGCCGATGAAGGGAACCTCCGCAAGACTTCCAGACCCCTACGAGGATCTCATGCATGCGGACGACCTGTCAAAATGCCCCAAGAACCGCGCTGAAAACGTCATGATAGCCGACATGGTCAGGAACGACATGGGGCGAATATGCGAGCCTGGCTCCATCAGGACACGCCTCTTCGAAATCGAGACATATCCAACTTTGCGCCAGATGAGCAGTTCAGTAGAGGGAATTCTTCACGAAAACTGCTCGAGCTTCGAGATATTCAGGGCTCTTTTTCCTCCGGCTTCAATTTGTGGCGCTCCAAAGATAAGGACATTGGAGATCATCGGCGAACTTGAAAGCTCGCCGAGGAAAATTTACACTGGATGCATGGGATGCCTGCTTCCGGGGGGAGATTTTCTCTTCAACGTCGCAATAAGGACAATTTTGTCGGAGGCGGAAAAAACTGAGCTTGGCGTAGGCGGCGGAATCGTTGCGGACTCCGAGCCGGAATCGGAATGGAGCGAATGCATACTGAAAAGCAATTTTGCGAATTGCCATATTCCCAAATTCAAAGTGCTGGAAAGCATACTCTACGATGCGGATCGCGGCTTTGTCAATCTGGAGGAGCACCTGAGCAGGATGCGAATTTCGCAGATCTATTTTGGCAGAAAATGGAGAGAGCAGGACATCAGAGACGCACTGGATGAAGCGCGACTGCGTGAAACTGCGAAGTTCGCAAAAGTCCGTCTTCTCCTATGTCCAGACGGCAGTCCGGAAATCGAATCTGTCCCCCTCGAGTCTGCGGGCTGGGGTAAAAGCGAGATCAGAATCTGTTTTTCATCGGAGAGGACCAGGCGAGACGATCCGTTTTTGCACAACAAGACCAGCAATAGATCCCTCTACGACAAAAAATTTTCGCATGCAAGGGCGGACGGCTTCGACGAGATCATATTTCTGAATCTCGAGGGTGAGCTGACGGAAGGCGCAATCAGCAATATTTTCATCAGGAAGGGCGAAGTCTGGCTCACGCCTCCGTCCTCATGCGGACTTCTGAAGGGGATCTGGCGAGCGGAATGCATCAAAACGCTGGATGCTCTGGAACGACCGATCCTGCCTGAAGAACTTCTCGGCGCTGATGAAATCCTCGTCGGAAACTCCGTGCGCGGCGGAAGCAGGGTGCTTGCTTCGAATATCAGCAACTGATTGTTCCGATTCAGAAAATCGTATCGCTGACGTATATTGTCTATAGGACGCAGAAAATGATTTCGTACTCGACATGGAGCTTTTTACCCGCACGGATTGCGTTTTTTTCTCCCGAATCAATGCTTTTCATTATCCGCCGCAGATCCGGGACGGACATGGCTCGGCCGCTTGCATTCACAGCTCCTATGGCCTTAAGATGCCTGAAGAAGGATATCGCCGATGCGAAGTCGGCGCCCGCGCTTTCCGTCCAGACAAGAGGGGTGCCATATTCGGAGAGGGCGGCACGCAGTTTGTCCGCCTCGCAGAAATTTTCGAAAGGGTATCTCAGGCCGGACTCCTCGAAAGCTCTTCTGACATGAGAAAAGCTTTGGTTGCCTGGCACAGAAAAAGCCAGCAACGCATTGGATGGCAATGATTTGCGAATTTCGCAGACGGTCCTCAATGGAGAGTCCGACCACTGAAGTGACATTGAGGATGCAAAAAGATCAACACCCGCAAGGCTCATTGGCAGATTGAAGTTGTTTCTTTCGAAGCGGATGTCAATCCCGAATTTGTCAGCAATCTGTCTTGTTGACTCGGAGCAGACTTCAAGCATCTGTTCGGATATGTCGCTTACCAGGAAGCTTGATTTTGGAAAGAGCTTGAGGAGCCTCCGGGTCAGTTTCCCAGTTCCACAGCCGGCTTCGCAGACGAGTTTAGGATGCGGGCGTCCAAGAAAACGCCTTTTTATCTCTTCCGAGAGGATTTCCGCCGAGAACTCCTGCGCTTCGGCGTTCGACTCATAGCTTCTTGCCGCCCTGGAGAAATTCCTTCTGACTTCGTGCGGAAGAATCCGTTCGGAACGGTCATTTTCTGCACTGTCCGTTTCCATGTATCACATATTTGTAGGTGTTCAATTCCGCCAGGCCCATTGGACCTCTCGCATGCAGTTTGTCGGTGCTGATGCCGATCTCGGCGCCCATTCCGAATTCACCGCCATCGGTGAACCTGGTTGATGCATTGACATAGACAGTCGCCGAGTCAACCTCCATCAGAAATTTTTCCGCGCTTTCCGATTTCGACGTGACGATCGCGTCGCTGTGCTTGGATCCGTAATAGTTGATGTGCTCAATCGCCGAGTCTATGTCGGGGACAATCCGGACAGAAATGATCAGATCCAGATATTCCTCGCTCCAGTCCTTTTCCGACGCCGGCTTCGAGTCCGGAAAATATGAGATGAACTGAGGGCATCCTCTGATCTCGACGCCGTTGGATTTGAGGGCGGAGCCTATTCTCCGTGCAAATTTTGGTGCGATTGCCAAATGGATTAGCAGTGTTTCGGCGGCGTTGCAGACTCCAGGTCTCTGGCATTTCGCATTGACTATGATCTTTTCAGCCATGTCTTCGTCGCACGCTTCGTCAATATAGATATGGCATATGCCCTTGTAGTGCTTGATCACCGGAATCCTAGACTGCTCGGAGACCGCCCTAATGAGACTTTCTCCGCCACGGGGGATGACAAGATCAATGTATTGGTCCATTTTGAGAAGGATTTCCACAGCCCTTCTGTCGGTATATGGTATGAGCTGGACAACGCCGTCGGGAAGTCCTGCCTCTACCATTGCCGAATTGAGAGCATGCGCTATTGCCGAATTGGAATGGATGGATTCACTGCCCCCTCTCAGAATAACGCTGTTTCCAGCCTTGATGCAGAGTCCGGCGG
>DYRX01000184.1 GCA_020718525.1 Victivallis vadensis | reverse complement strand
CTGCCGTCAGGATGACGGCGTTCCTTTCTCTTACGTCTGGAAAGCCTCTTGTATTTTCTTCATTTTAAATTAAGATTCCATTTCTTGTTTTCATAGCCGATCTGTTTCGTGGCCGGCACTACGAATCTTCCCTCCTGGAGAAGACCATTTATCTTAACCGTGTATTCGCCGTGGAAGCCCCTGAATCTGAATATTCCATTCATATCAGTCCGTCCTGTTTCTTTCGTATGCCATTTCTGGTGTATGAGTTCTTTCAGAACTTTGTAGGCAGCCTTTGGCTCTAGATCCTTTGTAAGCAGACCTCCGTTCTCCGGCCATTCGGAATCAAGAAAGCCCCACCAGCTTATTGCCTTTACGGCGGGGTGCGCAAAACAAGTCCTGTAGAATTTCTGTGAATAGTCAGCTTGTGCACCTTCATCCCATTTGCCTTTCAGATGCGAGCCAAGTATAGGCAGACCATTGGAGGCGGGGGTGAACTCAGTTATATGCAAATCTTTGCCAAGGCGGGCATATTTGTCCAAAGTATCGCGTACTCCGTCAAGCGGAAAGCGTTTGTTTTCAGGAACATGTGCCTGTATCCCTATGGCATCGAACGGTATCCCATCTGCCTCAGCTTTCTCTAGCAACTTGAAAAATGCCGGAAATCCATTGTCGAGAACTCTATAGTCATTTATGATAAGCTTCGCTTTCGGATCAGATGCATGTGCCCATCTGTATGGATCTTCAATCTTGATTCCGGAAAGGCTGGCCGGTTCGTTGACAAGTTCCCAGAAAGCTATTTTCCCGGCATAATACTTCATTACACTCTCGACATGAAGACGTTGCATCTCGGGTGATGGCTGTGGGGAATCTTTGCCCATCCACATTGGAATGCCCATCCAAGAGTCCCATAGGAGAGGATGCCCCTTCATTTGAATTCGTCTCTCGGCGCACCAGCCTGCAATCTGATCGAAAAGCGGATAATCGGGTTCATTTTTCTTTTTCTCGAACCAATGCCAGTAGAAGCCCAGAGTGCCGTAGTTGAAAAGACCGGAAAAAAGTTCTTTGTATAAGTTTCTTTCCGTATCGCTTGAAAGTCCTTCGACATAGTTCATGACATTGCATCCGAATAGGAATTCATGCCGCTTCAATTCGACTTCGACTTCCGCGCCGACAAGAGCCTTCCCGTGCTGGTCTCTGATTTCGACCATGCAATCTTCCTTGCGCAGTTTTTCTATTCCGGCATCTGATTCCCTAAGAATCGGATCTTCTATTTCCTGTTCCCTTGCGAATGATTCGGTCTTTTCTTTTGCATCAACGGTCGTGCAAGAGACTTCGGCGACAGAGAAATTGCGGAAACGCCACATGATCCCGTTTCCGCCAGCCACATGGGCTCCTATCCGGGCGCTTGCCATCCATGCCTCTGGTTCTTTTTCCCCATATTTCCAGGCTTTGACCTTGATTGTCCTAAAAACGCGTAAGACACGGATCGTTATCCACTGCCCGTAATTGCCGACACCCTGTATCAAAAATTCTGAACCTGTCAAATCCCCATCGTTGCCGATGAGCAATTTCATACTTCCGTCAAGTTTGCGACAGCCTAGCTGGAGTGGCAATCCACCACCATACGACCCAAAAAGATATAGATGGGCATCTTCTGCTCCCGCGTCTGGACGGAATGCAAAACGTATATCTAAATCATCTTCGGCATTGTATCCTTTGACAGCCAATCCGGTCGGACCACCCGCTGGATCGGAAGAAAAATAAAATTCCGGTTCTCCCTTATTTCCTTTGACTATTTTAAACTTGCCATCAACGCTCAGAAACAGATTATCTTTAACATCAGAAAGCTCGAAGCAGGCGAAATTATCGTTAAACACGGGCATGTCGGCAAATACGGCAAAAGCGATGACGAAAAACAAAAATGCCAGGCACTTGGACATGAGAGACGAGGTTCCAGCAGGCATTCCTGCCTCCATATCCGATAATTTCATAACGCATCCCGATTGTTTTGCTATTGACTGATCCTTATCCTCGCCACAGCAAGAGGGGCGAGCATCAAAGACGGAATCTTTGTGGCTTCGACCTTAAACAGCGTGAGAATTTTCTCTATCTCGCCCGACTCCGGATTTCGAAGCCGGTTCGAATGAGACTTGTCAACGAGTTCAATCTCAAACTTTGAAAATGTTTCCGGCACTGCGCCCTTAAGCTCTATTTTCACTTCTCTGTCTGCGGCATCAGCTTCTGTTCGGAAGCGATACAGAAGGATAGATATCTGCCCGTCTTTTTTGACCGCGATCGCGCCAGTTTCAGAGTCGGCTCCTGAAATCTCGCATCGCTCTCCATCAAGTTCCGAGAACATTTTGAACGAGTTGTATGACGCCTTTGGATTGTTCTTTTCCGTTATCAGTCCCCATGATCCGCCAAATTCCCCATGGACAGGTGGCCTGATTTTGTAGTGGTATGCACTGTCATTGAAAGCGAAGAAAACGGAGCAGTCCAGGCCTGCCCTCAGCATGCGATCAAGAGCCGCCACCTGAAACGCCGCGGCAAACTCGGAGTCGTATTGGTTCTGAGGACCGCCGGCGGAATTCCATTCGTCTATGACTAGCCGAGTATTTTTCATTGAAGGATAATCCGAGAGGATTTTCCTTGCCGCCGATATTGACGCCGAAAGTCCGTCGGGCGAAAGATCATAGACATGCCATGACAGGAAATCGGACGGGAGATTTTCCTTGACGCAGAATTCGACAAGTTTCCTTGTCCAGGCAGGCGATGGAGACGAAAAGCCTCCTCCTCCAACTCGGGCGTCAGGCTCGACAGAGCGAATCGCCGACGCAAAATGCCTGTATATTGACGCTAATTCTTCAAACCCGCCTTTCAGAAAAGCTCCTCCGCTAAGATCCGGCTCGTTCCAGACTTCCCAGTACTCCACAACATAACCCTTCTCTTTGCAATGTGTTACAAGTGCTGATATGAGACTTTCATAGTCATCCCAGTTCTTCGGAATCCCTTCCTTACTGCCGTCAATAGAAAGCCATTCGGGAGTGAAACAGCATGTCATCAGCGATTTTGCCCCGACAGATTTGATCATATCCATCTGCCTGTCGAATTTCGCAAAATCATATACACCTTTCCGCGGAGAAAGTCCCAATGCCGGACAAAATGGCCAGAAGCGGACAATTTTAGCACCTGATTTTTTCAATAATTCTTGAATTTGACGATAGAAGTTTTCACTCGTCTGCGAAGCCCCCCAATTGACAAGCGCAAAGTCAATTCCCTTGAGATTGTCAGGTATCGGAGGGAGAGTCTTGGAAAGATCAACGGAAATTGTCATAGGAGGCGCAAGAACTGACTCAAGCTTCTTTGATTTTGTCTCCACATGGAATTCGATTCCGCTGATTGCGACAGAGCATGAAGAACCGGAGACTCGGAATGCAAAAATACTAATCTTGTCCCAGTCTGCCCCAGCTTTTCCCCAGTCATGAAAATTGCATTCGTTCCTGGTAACAACAATTTTCTTCCATCCCTTCCAGTCCACCGCAAAAATGGGAGAATCCCAGGCTGACCAGTCTCTTTGGGAAAGTCTTATTTGTACAGATGCCAAAGACTTGTCCCCTTTTAGCCAGAAGGAATAGCCGTCTGTCCCTTTGACATGCGGCAGTTGCAGATATTTCATGCCACAGACGCCAAGGTCGGAATTGAAAACAAACTCAACCGCATTTTCTTCGGCGATGCGTCCGGATACGGCCTTCCATGTCAAAGGTGCATCCTCCTGAAGACCACAGTTCTCCCATCGTTTGTTTTGGTCAACAGATATGGACGCGGAATTAAGATCGTCGCTAGATTGGGGCTCCGATGACAACGAAGCACCCATCTTGCTAAAAAACATGAAGGCCACCATCAAGGGAAGCGGAATTTTCAAATGACAATATAAAATTATATTCATAAGAGCCCGGCAAATATTTATTATTTCCGAATTGCACACTAAAGTGAGAACACCAACGAATTTACCTGGAATTAGGATTTTTGAAATCAGCTCCATTGACCTAATCTTCCGCCATTTTCATTTCTCCAGTTTTCCAATGAACGGGCTTGCAGGCAAGCCGTTGCCGCCGTAGAGGTTGCAGACAGGATTTAGAGCCCAGGCATAGCGGACCGCGACAGGAGATTTTACGCTCGGGCTCGAGATGATTACAGAATCCTTTTCGATCCGAGCTTCGGCCGCTACGAACGTTCCATCCGATCCGGCAACTTCAAAACCCTTGACAGCCGCATCCTTTCCTTCTTTCCCAGACTGCAGGCCTTTCGGAGCATTTTTAAAATTGACAATGACTTTATCTCCATCAATTTTCATGGAAGAATAAAGCGGATATTCTGCGGCAGTTTTGTCGCCTCCGTAAGAGAGGGCCATGGCAGTAGAGCATAGCCTGTTTCCGAGCATCTCCTTATTTTTAGGATGTATCGAGGCATCCTCATTGGGGCTTGCATCTATCGCTACCACCATCGCTGAGTTCGTGATCAGATCAGCGCATTCCCTCTGCGAATTTCGCAGTTTAGCCCATTCATCGGCATTGATTCCATCCCTGCCTCTGAAATTTTCGATCTGGACGTAGATGAAAGGGATTTTAGTTCCCTTGTCGAAGCCTTTACAGCTCCAGAACTTGCGCCAGGAATCCGCGAGCACACAAAGTTTCTTTTTATATATCGCTCCCTGGTTCCAGTCGGCATCGGCTTCCCCCTGCCACCAGAGGATTCCCGCGATTGCGAATGGCGCAAGCGGCGCGACCATGCCATTAAATAGCGAGGCACCACGATTGGTGCTTATTCTGAGGTCCTTGTCAAAGCCAGCGATTTTTCTGACTTCCATCGGGAAGCCCCAATAGTTGTAGGGATATGGGGCACCAGTTTTTTCTGCGAGATTCGCATCCTTGATCAGCTTAAGCGCCTCCTGCAGGATTTTTTCCGCATTGGCATCGTCCTTGACAACTTTCTTAGCTTCTTCTGTCTTAAGCCATTCCCTGTATTTCTGTTCGAAGCCTTCGTATCTTTTTTCGTTGTTTGCAATGTATTCTGGTGACAGGGCAAACTGTTTCAATTCCTCTTCTGCGAGCATCGCGTCGCATGGAATCCAGCAGTGGCCGACAGTTCCGCCGGCCGCGCTTACGAGCAGTCCTACAGGCACATTAAGTTCCTTGTTAAGTTTTCTCGCGAAGTAATATGCTGTTGCGGAAAGGTCCCCGGCGTTTTCCGGATTGCATATCCGCCATTTGCCCTCGCATCCGCTGTAAGGCTTTGCACAGTATTGAATTTTAGGAGTGAAGAAACGGATTTCCGGAAAATTGGCTCCTTTCACAATCTCATCCGGATTGTCTAGGTGATCTTTTGCGTTGATCGTCCATTCCATGTTGGATTGTCCACTGCAAAGCCAGACCTCGCCGACGAGCACATTAGAGCATTTGAGATTTGAAATTTGAGATTTCAGATTTGACGACACCTTCAACTCCTGCCCTGCGGAGTTCGCAGGCATCGGACTGAGGAACGCCATCCATGCGCCATCGGCGCCAGCCTTGGCAAGGGTCTTTTGCCCGGCGAACTCGACAGTTATTTCCGCACCAGGATCCGCAGTCCCCCAGATTGGAACTTTGGCGTTCCGCTGGAGGACCATGTTGTCGCCAAAGACATCTGCTAGCTTGAGTTCAGCATCCGCCATGAACGCAAAGGAGCAAATGCACATAATACAGAGAGACTTAATCATTTATAATTTTCTCCATTTCTTTTTTCCAAATGCTTTTATTAAAGAGACAAGATTTTCTATGTAGTAGAGATCCCCGACCTTGCAGTAGGGAATGTCAACCCAGCACTGTAATATTTTCGGATCGGCACCGAAAATTTCCGCCTCGGCCTGGAATACAGGCCATGACAGTCCCGGCGGAGTGGTGGATATTTCGCCCCCGGAATATCCTGGTGCCGGGTTGAGAAACCAGGCGGGACGCTGGATTTTGACCGAATCAAGATATTCTCTCGCTTCAGCAAGGCTGTTTTCCTTTATGAAGCGCGCAGTTTCCGGGGTGAGATAGAAGAAGACTGCAATCCAGGCGCTGTTGGATTTCAGGTGGGTACTGTCGTCCCCTATCAGTCGTTTTTCAACTTTATCGAACTCGCTTATCTTGCCGATGTTCTGTTTTATGAAGTTTTCCGCGTCGTAGGCGATGTCGTCGTGTCCTGTCATTTTTGCGAGCCTCGCAATCCCAATATATCCTGCAAGATCGCTGTATAGGGATAGCCCCATTTTCTGGTTCGAGTGAAAATAACTCTGGATCATCTGCCAGTTTTTGTCAATAGTTTCCGTGTCTCCAGTGTTTCTGGCATACAGCCATATTCCGTAGCCGTGCTGTATCCATGCATTGATTCTCGTGGACAGCCAGGCGCGGTCTTTTTCCTTTGATACCATGGCCCCGAGCCCCGGAGCGGCATACCATTCGCGCCGCGCCCCCTTGTCAACGGGGAGATTCCCCGGCGACCAGGACGCACCGGTGTACCATGGAGGATATTCTTCGATTTCCTTACGCAGGTAGGTCTTTGTCTTCTCCTGCAGATCCGGTGGAAGGTACGGGTATGCCATCGAAAGTGCCCTCACAAGTTGTCCGGAATGCGCCCACTCAAGGATGATGTCTCCTTCAGTCGAAGCCCATCGGAACGGAGCGAGATGCCCGGCTGTGACAATTTTCGAGACTTCATCGGCGAGCTTGTTTTTCCAGGGCTCGGCATCTTTGGATATGTCTGTGACTATCTCTTCCTCCCAGACGATATTTTTAAGATCGGGTTCCCCAGCAATAGAAGTAATGGATATTGCGAAGCTCGCAATAACGACTGGCAATCTGCAATGTTTCATCATTGTTCCACCATTCCTTTCACCGCAAGTATCCCACCGCGCAAGCTGTTCTCGTAGAGAGTGTCGCCAGCCACCGAAATCGGGACTCGCCCTTCGTTGAAATTGCTTGGTCCGTCAGGATTCATCGCCCTTGCTCCTCCGTTCCATATTTCAGGTCTCATGTTGTGTATTACGACTGGTGCTCCGAGATTCAATGTGCGGAACTTTGCAATTTCATTTTTTCCGGTTTTGAGATCCTCCTCGATTCCGCCGATATCCATTACTCCCCAGCCGTATGATCCGTCATTTATTTGGACATGGTTGCCGAAAAGAACTTTGCCCGCAAAAGTGAAAAGAGATGCATCGTCAACGCAATGGCGGAATGGCGAGTCTAATTTCCCGTGTGGCAGTAGCTGGCGGATATCTCCGGATTCTGTATCAATTGTTCCAATGCCATGTGGAAATTCGGTGGCGAAATGCCCGAGACAGCTTTTGAATTCACCGCAGTTTGTGCGGTAGAAAAGCCAGGCTCTGCCTTCGGAGTCCAGCACCGGCGGAAAGGGCGTTTCCGCGTGTCTCGCAATTAGCCCTAGCCCCGGCAGAGCCTTCTCCTTTCCGGTCTTGGCATCAATTATAAACATCGAACGGTATTCCGGATGCTCCTGATAGTATTTCCTGAACATGTCCTGCACCTTCACCCAGTCTTTTGGAGATTGTTTGAGCATTCCCTCCTCCGTGAAGATGTAGTTTCCCTGGGGGGCGAGCGAGTATCCGCGGATGAAAACCGTATTGCCGGAGATCACAGGCCAGCTCAGCCGCATTGACTGAAATGGAACTTTAAATGTCCATAGGATTGCTCCGTTCTTGGCATCTATGCCACGCAGAACGCAGTCCTCTGCGCCGCTGACTATGATATTGCCTGCCAGAGCCGGAGACTGCTCGGTGGGTGCTCCAACATGGTATTTCCACTTCTCTTTTCCGTCTGCGCATTGAACTGCGTAGAAATATCCCTCACGCCCGGCGACGAACAAGACTCCATCCGAAACTAACGGCGAACATATGATCGGAGCGCCAGTCTGCATTCTCCAAAGTTTCTTGCCGGTCGAGGCGTCGAGTGCGTATATCCCGCCATCCGTCGAAGTGAAAAAGACTCTGCCCTTTTCGTAGGCGCAGGTTGAGATGATGGGCAAGGGGACTGCGTTTTCAGTCGTGTAATGCCAGAGCTCCTTGCCAGTGCCAGCATCGAGGCAGTAGAGGATGCCTCCGACGGTTCCGGCAAAGACCTTCCCCTCCGCAATGACGGGCTGGACAGTTCGGCTCAGCGAATCCAGGCTCGGGACAGTCCAGAACCATTTGTGTGTGAAAGGAGGGCGTATGTCCTGCTTGACCGATCCGGTCCTTTCCTGATTAGCCGCAAGCATCGGCCAGTCGCCAGCGAGTTTGAGTTCTCCGCCAAGAAGGGAAAATGAAATCAGCAGTACAGATACAGAAAAAATAATTCTGAAAATTGAAATTTTCAATGAGGACATATAGGACTCCGTATTTTTTAAAGTTTTCACTTTCTTTATCAAGGAACGCCGAGCTCCAGCTCGGCATCCTCTCTTCCATTCTTCCCTGCCGTCAGGATGACGGCGTTCCTTTTTCTTCCCGGGAACGCTGAGCTCCAGCTCGGCATCCTCTCTTCCATTCTTCCCTGCCGTCAGGATGACGGCGTTCCTTTTTCTTCCCCGGAACGCTGAGCTCCGGCTCGGCATCTTCTCTTCCGTATCTTCCGTGCCGTCAGGATGACGGCGTTCCTTTTTCTTCCCGGGAACGCTGAGCTCCAGCTC
>DYRX01000489.1 GCA_020718525.1 Victivallis vadensis | reverse complement strand
AAATATACGGAAATCAGTTCCTGTTCGTTTGTAAAATCCGACGGCACCGCAACACAAGGCACCCCGGTATATTTCGACTCAGCCGCCGGACAGGTGGAGTTGCGCATTGATGATGCGTCCAGACAAACGATTGCCCTTTCAGAACTCTCTGCATCAGATCAGGCATATATTCAAAACTGGCACACGGCATACTGTTTATTGGGTAACGATAAGCTACGCATAACCACCGGGAAAAACAGATATCGGAACATGCCCTATAACGACACCGAACAGCAAACGCTTCCGAATCTGAATCAAGGAAAAGAGTGGAATTCTCGCAGATGCAACGCCATTGACTACGACATTCACATGGAGAACAGAAGCGGGCACCCGATAAAGGACATCCGGATAGAATACTGCATTTATCATCAAGCAGAGATTGAAGAACAGTTGCTGACAGGAAGAATGGATCCAATCAGCGTGGATTCTAGAGGAGATCGCTCTGGAGGATGGGTGACCTTAGGCAGACAAGAACTTCCAGACCGGGTAGCTGTGGATACCGTAACCGGACAGTCCGTCATCCAAGAATTAGCAGATCGGGAAACTGTCTCACAGCGAACTGACAAAATGATTTTACCCGAAGATGAATCCCAGAACCGCTCTGATTGGTCTAAAAGAAGGGAACGAAAAATTAACTGTGAGTTGCTCGGAATTCGCTATCGAATCTATCTTCCGCTGGCCTCGGGCGAAGGCTTCATGTTCAGAGAATTCGCCGATCCGGAAAGCCTGATCGGAGAAACAGAATGGCCTCAACCTTAAGTCCGTCCGGGACAAATCCGGACGAATGGAGAAAATCATGCACTATTCAATTACGCTCCTTGCTCTCGCGCTCGCTACAACAGCGTTCAGCCACGTCCGCCCCCGTACCGGAAAACAAACAGGCGGCAATGGTGCACGCTGCGGAATACCGTACCTTCACAACCGCTGACGGGAAAATAATTCAGGCGTGTCTACGGGATTTCTCAGAATCAACCGGCTCTGTGGAAATGGAATTAAGCGATGGATCCCGGCAAACAGTTGAGCTCGCAACTCTCTCGGAAGAAGATCAGTCCTGCGTTCGCGACTGGTATTCGATGTATTCACTGCTGAGCCGAGGAAGATTTCGCGTAACCGCAGAAGAAAGAAACAAAAAAAACCTCCAGTATCATGGTACCCTTGATGGCTGGCATGAAATGTTCCCGAACATGGGATACAGGGACGATTGGCACACAACATGGCCCGGAACAACGTATGATGAAATTTCTTATGAGATGATCGTCGAAAACCGAACGGACCTATCCCTCAGCAATGTCCTGGTCGAGGTTTGCATTTACCACCAAACAAAAATCAAGGGACATGCGCTCGAAACCGTATATCGCGAGTCTTCCAACGGGTGGCATCAGGACGGGCAGCCGGAAAAGCTTCCCGCACAATCTGTTTCGAACGCGCTGTACGATAAAGTATCCATTCCCGAGTTGCACGCCGGTGACCGGATCAAACATCTGACAAAACCCATCAAACTGCTGGGTGAGCAGGAAGAATTCCAAACACCTCCCCGGGAAGGCCGCCCAAAAGACGGCGAACGCAGCACGCGTAACGTGCGGACGGTAACAGGAAAACTGCTTGGAATCCGCTATCGCGTTTACATTCCTCTGTTATCCGGTGGTTACGCCATGCGGGAATTCGCCAATCCGGAAAGTCTGATCGAAGAAACAGAATGGCCCGGGGGCAAATAAGGCCGCCTATTTTTTCTTC
>DYRX01000017.1:23469-28026 GCA_020718525.1 Victivallis vadensis | reverse complement strand
CCGAGCTGGTGTTCGGTGTTCCTAGGTGAAAGCAAAAAAAGGAGCGCGCTGTCAGGCGCGCTTTTGAATCAGGAAACCTAAAAACATCGCTCACACTCCAAGGATTCGCTTTGCGAATCAGAAATCCGGACGCTTCGCGGTATTCCGATAAAAAAAGCCCCTTACAGCATTTTCTCCAGCCAAGACAAGGCACTTTAATAGCTACTTTTATAGCGATGATAAATCATAACATCTTATCGTTATTTGCGAGACAGTACATATTCTGAAATAATCCAATAATTTCCGCCTTCGCTCTTGATTTTTATTTTATCAGATTGTAGCATCTATCCCGTCGGTGTCTAAAGTACCATCAGAAGTTTGAACTAAGCCTCAGGAAAGATTCCTTATGAACATGACAGTGCAGGAACTGGACAATGGTATCCGTTTAATTGTCCTCGATGGTCGGCTTGACGTGGCTGGCGCAATGGAGATTGACCTGAAGTTTACCGCATACTCATCGAGCGAGCAAAAAAAGATTCTCGTTGATTTAAGCCTAGTGGAATTCCTGTCATCGCTTGGTGTCAGAACTCTGGTGTCTGCGGCAAAGTCCCAGAAGATACGAGGTGGGGCGTTTGTCCTCAGCGGTCTCCAGCCACTAGTGCAGAAGGTGATAAACCTGTCAGGTCTTGAGGACGTAATCCCGATTGTCCCCGACAACGATGCTGGAATCAAACTTCTGAAAGGGGGGTAATTCCCTGCCCGAAAAAGTCAAAGACTTTCGCATTCGCATCTGGGAGTGGCAGGTCTAAAATGCATATTATACAGCTAAGATAATATAAGGCGCATATTTTCTTAGCGGACGGGATTTTTTTTAATGCGGGTTTATATTGACGTCTTTTCAAGGAGAAACAATATGAGCGCAGTCAGATTGCCGAATCAGCTCGAACAGCTCGAGGCGGAAAGCATTCACATCATCAGGGAAGTCGCGGCGGAATTCGAGAAGCCGGTCATGCTATACTCGATAGGGAAGGACTCATCAGTCATGGTCCGCCTTGCCCAGAAGGCGTTTTCCCCTGGCAAAATCCCATTTCCTCTGCTTCACGTTGACTCGACATTCAAGTTCAGGGAGATGATCAGTTTCAGGGATCAGTTTTGCCGCGACGAGGGTCTTGACCTTCTTGTCCACATAAATGAACAGGGAGTCAGGGACGGGATCAATCCATTTGATCACGGGAGCAGAAAGCACACGGACATAATGAAGACGAAGTCCCTTCTGCAGGCGCTGGAAAAGTACAAGTTCGACGCGGCTTTTGGCGGAGCGAGGAGGGACGAGGAGAAGTCCCGCGCCAAGGAGAGAATTTTCTCCTTCCGGGATGAAAACCATGCCTGGGATCCGAAGAACCAGCGTCCGGAGCTTTGGGATTTGTACAATTCCAGGGTGGACAAGGGGCAGAGCATCCGCGTCTTTCCTCTTTCAAACTGGACAGAACTGGATGTCTGGCAGTATATAAGAGTTGAAAAAATTCCAATCGTTCCCCTCTATTTTGCGGCTGAGCGTCCAGTTGTGGAGAGAGACGGTTGCCTGATAATGGTTGACGACGAACGGATGCGCTTCAGGAAGGGCGAGAAACCGTTCATGGAAATGATACGTTTCCGCACCCTTGGCTGTTATCCGCTCACGGGAGCAATCAGGTCGAGCGCCGACACCATCGAAAAGATTGTCGAGGAAATGATGCAGACCAGAGTCAGCGAGAGGACGACGCGCGTCATTGACTTCGACTCGGACGCTTCGATGGAGGACAAAAAGAGGGAGGGCTATTTCTAAGTGAAAAAGGAACAGAGCATTGACATAGGCAGTTTTCTCGACAAAAGCGCGGAGAAGGATCTGCTCAGGTTCACGACAGCCGGAAGCGTTGACGACGGCAAGTCAACGCTAATAGGCCGTCTTCTGCACGACTCGAAAGGGATATACGAGGATCAGCTTGCCGCCATAAAAAACGCCAGCGGTAAAATAAACGCGGATCTCGAAATTGACTTTTCCCTTCTGACCGACGGCCTCAAGGCCGAAAGAGAGCAGGGGATAACGATTGACGTCGCCTACAGATATTTCTCCACCCCAAAAAGAAAGTTCATAATAGCGGATACGCCCGGACACGAACAGTACACCAGAAACATGGCGACAGGCGCCTCGACTGCGAATCTCGCAATTATTCTCATTGACGCGAGGCTTGGCGTTCTCCCGCAGACAAAAAGGCATTCCTTCATCGCCTCTCTGCTGGGGATTCCGCATCTTCTGATTGCAATAAATAAAATGGATCTTGTAGGATTCAGCGAGGATGTCTTCGAAAAGATCAAGGCCGACTACAGCGACTTCTCGGCGAAGCTTGGGGTCAAGGATGTCGCATTCATTCCAATCAGCGCGCTCCTGGGCGACAATGTCGTCGAAAGAAGCCAGAATATGCCCTGGTTCAAGGGATCCCCCCTGCTGGAGCATCTCGAAAACGTCTACATCGCCAGCGACCGGAATCTAATTGACTTCCGTTTTCCTGTCCAGTATGTCATACGTCCGGATCTCAATTTCCGTGGCTATGCCGGCAGGGTTTCCTCCGGATCGGTCAAAAAAGGCGACGAAATTGTAGTTCTTCCCTCGCTGAGAAGGAGCCGGGTGAAGTCAATCCATATCAATGACAAGGAGCTAGACAGCGCCTTTGCATCTCAGTCGGTGCTTCTCACAATCGAAGACGAGATTGACATAAGCCGCGGGGACATGCTCGTCCATCCGAACAATATTCCGAAGGCTGAAAAGCATTTTGAGGCGATGCTTGTCTGGATGAGCGAAAAGCCGATGGATCCTTCCGCCGGCTACATAATAAAGCAGACATGCAAATCTGTCCGCGCAAGGATTGACGAGCTCAGATACAAGGTTGATGTGAATACGCTCCATAAGAAGAATGCCGACAAGCTTGCGCTGAACGAGATTGGCAGGGTGGCGTTCACATGCAACAAGGAATTGTTCTTCGATCCCTATTCAAAGAACAGGGCGACTGGCAGTTTCATAGTGATTGACCATCTCAGCAACAACACGGTCGGCGCAGGGATGATCATTGACAGAATGCCTTCGGACATGATTCCGACAAAAATTGCAGTTCCAGAGAAAAGACGAACAAAAAGCTCGATGTCCCTGATAAAGCCTGCCGACAGGACTGCAAGACTGCGGCAGAATCCCGCCACGCTTTGGCTTACAGGACTCCATGCCTGCGGAAAAACTGAAATCGCATACGAGCTGGAACGCAGGCTTTTTGATCTTGGAGCTGTCTGCGTCGTTCTTGAAGGCGCGGCAATGCGTGCCGGACTCAGCAGAGAGCTTGACTTCAGTTCCTCGGACCGCGCCGAAAATCTGCGCAGGGTTGCGGAAATCGCAAAAATTCTCAATGGACACGGACAGATCGCGATATGCGCCTTCATTTCGCCGTCCAGGGACATCCGCCGCCAGATAGCTGAAACTGTCGGAGGCCTTTTCATCGAAGTGCATGTCAAGGCTGATCTTTCGCTTTGCGAAGAAGCCGACAGAGACGGACTCTATCAGAAAGCCAGAGAGGGAAAAATCAGAAATCTACCCGGATTCGATTCTCCCTACGAAGCCCCTGAGAATCCGGCTCTGACGCTCGACATGTCCGTTATGAGTCCTGCAGATGCCGCCGGAAAAGTCCTAGCACTCCTGAAAAGCTCAGGCGTTTTTCCAATTTGAAAAATGCGTCTTATGCGCTATTTTCTCTACACGACGGACTCCGTATCCGTCTTTCCCATCGCGGCAGACCGAATCTCAGCCTCGGAAGCGCCGGGCAGATTTGACTGCTTGAAAAAACAGGAGTAATGGCAAATGAGAAATCTTGGTCCAGGTCTGCGTGTTTTTACCTTCGCGTCTATTTGCCTTCTGCAGTCTCTCGATCTTGCTTTTGCCGCCGACAGCCAGTCGGAGGCAAATGCCCCTCTCAAGACTGCAATCTTTGTGAGAAACAGCGGAGGCGCAGGCATGATTCCGCTCACTGACGTATTCAGCGACCAGCTTTCCGCTAAACTGACCGAAAAAGGATTCGCGGTCATGGACTGGAAGGATGTCGTCAAGAAATTCTCCGAATCCAACGAGCCCGATGCAAGCATCTACGCCAATGTGAAGACCCTTATGGCTGTCGGAACGGAAACCCCCTCCACGCAGAGTGGAACAGTGCTTGCTGAAAGCGCCGCCGGCTCTCCTGCCGATCTCGCCTACCAGGGAGCTTCCGGAGGAATGGCTAAAGCCTCCGCGCTTAGAATTGCCCAGATGCTCGATGCCGACTACATCATCATAGCCTCCTTTGCCAAAGTCGGACACGAAAAAAGAAATTTCAAGGGCGAGGGCACAATATACAAGACCGACAATGTCGCGGACATCTATTCTTTGCCCATGACTGTCAAAGTCCTCGACGGAGATTCGGGGCAGTCCGTCTATGGAGACGCTGTCACGGCATCCGACAGAATTCTGCAGAACGCCAGCATCAGCGTTTCGGTTGACAACATGCCGGAGCGTCTGATAGAGAT
>DYRX01000017.1:1204-23369 GCA_020718525.1 Victivallis vadensis | reverse complement strand
TGCAGAAGCTTGAAAGGGAAGCTACCGTTGACATCGCCAAGGAGCAGAGCAAGGCAGATGCCGATGCCAAGGAAAAGATTTCTTCCGGAATCGAGACGGCACTCAAGAACAGCTATATCCGCTCCGAGCATTTTCAGGAGGGGCTGACGACTCTCGTCCGCACTGGAAACGATCCTATTCTTCCGGTTGTCCCCGTTCCCCCTTCCCCTCCGCTTCCCCCTTCCCCCGTCAGATAAATTCAATCGAGATCCAAGTGGTTCTAGAAACATAATCAAAAGGACATATTCAGATGAAAATGGTGAAAAGGTTTTTGATCGGAGTTTTGGCAGTCTCCACATTTGGGCTTCTGGCGCAGACGGATATTCCGCAAGGCAGTTTGTCCGGCATATACATCGGCGAACTTAAGATACAGACTTCTGTAATCGAGTCAGCCGCCGCCACCGGAAAAGAGCTCATACTTAAGCGTATCGCACAGTCTCTCGACACTCAGTTCATTGCCGCGCTGAGCAACACTAGAAGCTTCCAGATTGTCGAACGCAAAAGAAAGGCGGAACTCGAACAGGAGCAGGGCTTTGCCTCCATCGCCGTGGATCCCAACGACAAAAATGCCGCCGTCGCCGGAAAAATGGCAGGCGCCAAATATGTCCTACTCCCGCAGATAGACGGCTTCGAGGATCTTGTTGACGTTGACGACTTCAAGGCTATTGAACGCAAGTCCATGAGAAGAAAAATCTATCTTTCCGCCCTTGTGCAGATTGTTGACACGACGACTGGACAGCTTCTTCCGGATGTCGCAACAGCGCAGTTGACGCAGGAGGAAATTGTCGAAAACAGCAGAACTGGCGTTGGTCTCCAGGGGAGCGACTCCGCTCTCGTGGAACTTGCGAAAAAAGTCGCCGCTTCCCTCTGCCAGGATTCCGTTGCGTTCATGCGTCCGGCAAAAGTTCTGGATCTCACTGGTGCCCAAGTCCTTATCAACAGAGGTCTTCCCGCTGGATTCAAAGAAGGGCTCCGTGTCAAGTTCTACGCCTTCAAAGAGGTGAAGGACGACGACACGGGAGAGAGTTTCCGCAACGAGATTGAAGTCGGAGAGGGGGTTCTTGTCAGATCCGATGCCAAGCAGTCATACGCGAAGATAGAAGGCGAAAATCTTGGCATTGCAAAGGGATGCATTGCAAAAGTCCAGAAAGTGGAACCTGTCACGGAACCATTGCTTCCTTCGATGCCGGGCGGATCCTTCCCGGAAGATCCGAGAAGAGTTCCGAGAGATCCAGCTCCAGAAACGCCGGGATCCTCGGAAAAGCCGCTCCAGTTTGAACCCGAGCCTCAGGCTGGCGAATTGCCTCAATGAGCCAGAAAACGGTCGCATGCGTAGCATGTCCCGGCTATTCTTCAGAACTCGTACAAAGCTCCATTTCGCGGCTCATTGATAATCTTGGCGGATTTCCGGATAAAGTCCTGAACGCGAAGAGAATACTGCTCAAGCCAAATCTGCTGAGTGCAAGAGACCCCTCCGAGGCGGTTACGACCCATCCGGAAATTGTCCGCGCCGTCGTCCGCGAAATTCGCAGAAATACGAAGGCGGACTCCTTGGAAATCTCCCTCGGCGACAGCCCTGCAGGTAACTATTCTCCGCAGGAGCTTTGGAGCAAAACAGGAATGCTCTCCGTCGCTAGGGAAGAGGACATCGGGCTCCTCCCTTTCCGGGAAGCAAAGAAGCTGGAAATTCCAGATTTCGGCATCGTTCCGGTTCTCAAGGATCTGGACGATTTCGACGCGCTTGTCAACCTTCCCAAGCTCAAGACACACATGCTCACTAAGATGACTGGCGCCGTCAAAAATTTGTATGGTCTCGTTCCGGGACCGGCAAAAAGCAATTTTCATGGAAAATTCTCCTCACCGCGCAGGATGGCTGAATTCCTGGGCGCCCTCTATTCGGTCCTGCGCTCGGATTTCACGGTGATGGATGCGGTGGAGTCCCTAGCAGGAAACGGTCCCTCCAATGGATATCCATTCAAGTCCGGGCTGATCTTCGCCTCGAGCGATGAAATATCGCTTGATGTCTGCGCTTCAGAGCTCTACGGATACTCTCACAGCGAAATCCCCCTCCTAGCGTTTGCCGCAAAATATTCGGGTGGAAAGGAAAATTTTGCCGATGCAATCGAGAGGGCAGGGGACGGATTCGCACGACTTTCTGAAATACGCGCGCCTTTGGGATCCTCCAGACTCCTGCACTTCTTCCCTGAATTCATCTTTCATCCTCTCTCGCTCATTCTCAATGCGCGACCATTCATTGACCAGTCTCTTTGCGTGAGATGCGGACGTTGCGCCGAGGCGTGCAGTCAGAACGCAATAACGAAAGATTCCGGCGGACGCTTCATTCTCGACAAGAGAAAGTGCATCGTATGTGTCTGCTGTATAGAATCTTGCGACAGACACGCGATAGATATCCGCTCGCCGGCAGGCATGATTAGGAAATTGTTCAGCAAGCGTTAATCTAATGGGCTCGCAAGCACAGCCCAGGGAATGGCAGGGAATTGAATGGGCGCAATCCCCAGCCAAGAATCTGTCAAGCCAGCTTGTCCATTTCGCATGCCTGGCGTATATTTTCGGCGATCTCGTATAAATGAGGCTGAAACTCGAATGGAATAGAGAAAGCGCCCCGGAAGGAGGCAAGCGTTGAGAAAAGAAAAAAACACTTCAGATTTCGACATTTTCGACTTCGAAAGAACCCTCTGGAAAAAGGGGCTTCTTTCTGTTGCCGGAATTGACGAGGCGGGACGCGGACCGCTTGCAGGTCCTCTTGTGGTCGCCTCTGCAATCTTTCTCCAGAATCTCCAATATTATCCACGGGTCAACGATTCGAAAAAATTGAGTCCCCGACAAAGAGACAGTCTCTTCGACGAACTCCTTTCAATGAATGGATTCAAATATTCTATTGTAGAAATCTCCCCTTCTGAAATTGACCGGATCAACATTTTCGAATCTGTGAAAAAGGCTATGATCATGGCGGCTGAGCAGTTGCAGGAAGCCGAACTCTATCTAGTTGACGGAATTGCCTTCCGCGGTTTTAAGAAGCCCGTCGAGTTCATCGTCAAGGGAGATTCCAAATCAGCAAGCATAGCCGCGGCAAGCATAATTGCGAAAGTCAGCCGCGACAGGATTATGGAGGAACTGGACAAAAATTTTCCGCAATACGGATTTGCCCAGCATAAAGGCTACGGGACAAAGGCGCACATCGAGGCTATTAAAAAATATGGTCCCTCTGAGGCGCACAGAATGTCCTTCGCCCCCATCAAGGATTATTTCGGAAGCGACGATAGGGAAAGACTGCTATAGTTTTTCAGATAAATAATTTCATTATTTTGCTCAAAAACTATCATCGAGAAGCTGAAGCTCCGCACAGCGTCTCAGTTTTTTTATGACTCTTATGACTTCGGCCACGTCGCTCAAGTAGTTTCCGAATGCGGCAAAGACTGATTTGCGCAAATCGTAAAACGTCTTGAAATGCACGGATGGAAAAAAGAAACAATTGCGGCAGTTAACGTAATTAAATCGTATATGAATTCATTCTTTTTAGGCATCACCGTGTCTCCTGTCAAGTGAATACGGGATCGGGAGAAATGTTCACCGAGCTGTCTAGAATTCCAGACGGGCAGATATTTGTTCAGGAGTCCCCCTTCAATCCGAGTGTGCGGCCGCCATCAATGACAATATTCTGACCGGTGATGAAGCTGGCTTCGGAGGAGGCGAGGAAGAGCGCCGCGCCACCTATGTCTTCGGGCTTTCCGGATCTGCCCATCCAACAACCTTCCTCCCACTTCATGTGCTCGTATGACGCGATTGCACCTGGAGAAATGCAGTTCGCAGTGATGCCAAAAGGCGCAAGCTCCATGGCCCAAGTCTTTGTCATTGAAATAATTCCGCCTTTTGCCGCACAGTATGCGGATCTGTGCTTTTTGCCTGAGACGCCTACGACGGACGAGATATTGATTATGCGCCCGAACTTGTTTTCCATCATGGATTTAACAACGGACAAAGTGCAGAGGAAGACGCTGGTGAGACTCAGGCTGATCGTCCTGTTCCACTTTTCCTCGTCGTATTCCCAGATGGGGCCGTTCCATCCTCCACCGGCGTTGTTGACAAGGATGTCAATTTTTCCGGACTCCTTCAGAATTTTGGCAATGAGGGATTTGATTGCCGGAGCATCTGTCACGTCAAGATGGAATGCTTCCGCAGACCCTCCATTGGCGCGAATGATTTTCACTGTCTCTTCGGCCAGAGCCAGATCGCGGTCCGTCACAGCGACCATCGCCTTTTCCGACGCCATTCTTATTGCGATGTCTCGTCCAATCCCATGTCCGGCACCAGTGATGAACGCTGTCTTGTCTTTGAGCTTCATTTTTATTTCAGTCCTCTTTTACGATGCTGAGAATTACCTTGCCGATATTTTCATTTTTCTCCAGGATGGAATGCGCTAGCTCCGCTTCCGCCATAGGGAGGGTCCTGTATAAGGAGGGGCGCAATCTGCCTGCTTCGATTTCGGGCCAGACTTTACGGACAAGCTCGCGCAGAATCAGACCTTTTGTCTCGTTCGAGCGGCTTCTGAGCGTGCTTCCAATCAGCCGCAGACCCCGTTTCAGAAATGGGCGCAGGGAAATTTCGCTCCGCTCTCCGCCGAGCGTGGCAATCAGAATCCAGCGGCCTCCGTTGGCAAGTTTTTCAATGTTCTTGCCGAGCTCCGCACCCCCGACGCAGTCAAGAGCAATGTCAGGAGGATTTTCATCAAGAACTTTTGACAGATCTTCCTTTTTTCGGTTGACCACGATGTCGGCTCCGATTTCTCTGACAGCGGCGGCTTTTGCATCCGAGCCGACCGTTGCTATTGTTTTTGCTCCGAAAATTTTTGCAAGCTGTATTGTTGCGATGCCAAGCCCGCTTGCTCCGGCATGAATTAAAACAGTGTCTCCTGGCTTGATTCCAGCTTCGAGGCAGAGATTCAAATAGGCAGTTGCAAAGACTTCCGGGAGACCTGCGGCTTCAGGCATAGGGAGTCCGCGCGGAACCGGCATGATCAAATCTTCGGGCACCAGAACCATTTCGGCGTAGGCTCCTCCTCCTAGCAAAGCGCAAACTTTGTCTCCCCTTTTCCATCGGCTTCCTGGTAGAGATTCTGCGACTTCTCCGGAAAGCTCAAGCCCCATCCAGTGCGGCCAGCCCGGAGGCGGCGGATATTTTCCAGCGCGCTGGAGCAAATCAGCCCGGTTCAGCCCGCATGCATGGACTTTTATCAGAGTCTTACCTTTTTCAAGGACTGGTTCGGGAACCTGAGTACATTTGAAGTTGCCGCGCTCGTCTGTCAGCATCGCATACATGGGTTGAACCTTTGGAGTTAGATTTTGCAGGCGGAAGCGAGAAGTAGATATTTTTGAACCAGATATTCGTGCCTGAATCCGAATGGATTTTTCATTTCTCCCCTGATGATTTTTGCGAATTCGATCAACTGCGGCGCATAGCGGTCCCCCATGGTTCCGCAGTCAATTGCATGCGTGCCGGAGGAATGCCCGGAAACGGCGTCCTTCAGTGTCAGCCTCGCAGAGAGGCGATCCTTGTCGTAGCGGTCCCAGGGATGCTCGATGGGGCATATTTCGACAGTTCCGTTTGTTCCGCATACGATGAGGCGGCGATGCTTCATTCCGTCAACTTCCGCCACGGAAACTCTGATTGTCGCGCTGGCTTTTTCATACTCCATCACGGCAAGTCCGTTGTCAATCAGACCGTCGTCACGGGTTCCTTTCAGGAAAGGCGAAACGGAAGAAGGCTCTCCCAGCATGGAAATTACGATGTCCACGAGATAGCCTGCAAATATGTACATTGCGCCGCCCTTGAACTGGGACAGCCATTTGCGGTAGCCGGGATTGTCCCCGTCGTAGCGGCTCATAGATGCGTGTATTTCAAATATTTCACCGAGCCAGCCGTTTCTGACGGCATTGACAGCAAAGCGCAGTGCCGGATTGTAGCGGTAGACGTAGGCGAGCTGGATTGCAAGACTGCGAATTTCGCAGATATTGAGGAGCCTCGCGAATTCCTCGAGGGACTCTCCACCCGGCTTGTCCATGTGGATATGCAGTCCGCGCTCTGCGCATCTTATTGCAGTCGGAGTCAGATCAAATCCGTCGGTTTCGATTGCAACGGCATCGAGATCCGAGATTGAAAAAAGTTCTGCTTCGCTCATCCATTTCAGACCGCTGTAGCAGGGGAGGGATCCGCGTTTCTCGAGCCAATCAGGATCGGATTCGACCACGCCTAGAATCTCAAAATAATCCTGAAGTTTGCGCAGGGACTCCATATTTGCCTGGGCATGGTTGTGTCCTATTCCAATCTGAGCAATCTTTAAGCGTTTCTTTTCCATCGGTCCCAGTCGTGAATTATTCTATAAGCGAGAGGAAAATTGGCCAGGCACCGTCCGCGTAGAACCTGTGTCCGCCATCGCCGATGTGCAGACGGCAGTTCTCAGCCGCGCCGCTGTCTTTGTAAATCTTCTTCAGCCTGGCGAAGGATTTTTTTACGGCTTCGATTGGAAATATTGGATCTTCAGAGCCTGCTACCACCAGAAGTGGCTTCGGAGCAAAAAGACCAAGCACGTCCGACATTTCCGCACAGTTGAGCAGACCTGGAACATAATTGCATCCGCAGTGGTAGATTGACATGATGGAATCTTTGAATGTGCAGAAATAGCATGACGGCATCATGAAAGAAATCCTGTCGAGCATTGCGCCGGCGAAGAGGCTGATCGTTCCGCCTCCTGAATTCCCCATGATTCCTATGCACCTGGGTGAGACGTCTTTTCTTGAGAGAAGATAGTCAATCCCCCTGTCCACGTCGTAAACTCTTTCACCGATGAGAGTTCTGCCGAGCATGATGGCGTGCATAGCGGCATCGTGGCAGGTGTTGTGGGAGCAGATTTCTTTCTGCTTCTGTTCCGAGCGCTCGCCGAACGCCCTCTGCTCGATGCATAGTGCGGCTATTCCGCGCTTCATGCATCCAATTGCAAAATCTCTGTCTCCCTCGATCTCGGCGGGAACTGTGTCGTCATTCCGCGAAACCGCAATTGAATTGTGCATTCCTGTGCTGTGCCCCTGAAGGCAGATCATCCAGAGTCCCTTTTTTGCAACTTCATGCGGCACGCAGACATATGCCGGAACTTCTGCAAATGGCTCCGAAGTGAAAACGATCTTTTCAATGGTGCCATGCTCTGTAGAGCGCTTCCAGATGCTCCGAGTGTTCAGCGGAGCCTTTTTTGACGGCATGATGGAAAGCCCGGTCAAATCCTTGAGCTTTGCGCGCAGTTCGACGCGCCATTTTTCAATGCCAGCCTTTCCAGGATACGCTAGAGTCTGAACGGTTTTGGAGATCAGAGCCGTGTGGCATTCCGACGGAGAGAAATGCATGTTTTTCATATGAAGAGCGTCCCGTTGGATTTGTCAGATTCTGAAAGGAATGTGGCGACACCGCCTATCTCGATTTCATCAATGAGCTCCTCTTTGCGGAGCCCCATCACGTCCATTGACATTGAGCATGCTACAAGCTTCGCCCCCGATTTTATTGCCGAATCCATAAGGCTGGGCAGGCTTTCCACATTTTTGCTTTTCATGACGTGCTTCATCATCATTGTTCCCATTCCACACATGTCCATCTTAGAGAGCGCCAGCTTTTCAGGACCTTTCGGCATCATTTCTCCGAACATGAAGTCAAGCACAGATTTCCCCGAGCTCTGCGGCTGTTTTTTGCGCAGTGCGTTGAGTCCCCAGAATGTGAAGAAAAGCGTCGCCCTCTTTCCCATCGCAAGCGCGCCGTTCGCGATCACAAATGCGGCGAGGACCTTGTCCAGATCGCCAGAGAAAACCACTATGGTGATCGCCCCAGGACCGGAGGCGAGAGCGCTGCCAGTTCTGCATGCGAGATTGTCGGAAGGACAAGAGCTCCCCTTTCTTATCACCGCCCTGATTTCAGGAGCTGTTCCTGAAACCGATAGAAGCTTGCAGAAATTCATTTCGCACCAGGCGGCAATATCGCTTGCAAAGCCAGGATCGCTTACAATTGCCGTCACGGTGCTCCCAGATTCAGATTTTTCCATGAATTCCCGGATTCTCATGATCGGACCTGGGCATTGAAGCCCCCTGAGATCGAGGACATTGTCATCCGCGTTCTGCTCATTCTTATTTTCTTCAAACTTCTCCATCTGCATCGGTTCTGCAGTGTAAGGAATGAAAGGCTTGTTTCTTTCGCTTGCGCAGACTCCGGGACCATGATGACAGCAGAAGCTCATCACGCCGCCGGACAAAGTCTTCAGCAATTTACCGTTTTCGCCGAATCCGTTCTGTTTGAGGATCCTATAGGCGAGATAGCTCGAAAAGCCGACCTTGCAGTAGAGAAAAACATTTTTGTCTTTTGGAAGCTCGGAGATTTTCGTCCTCAAGACTGGCAGGGGAATGTTGACAGCTCCCGGCACATGCCAGATCTCGAACATGTCCGCAGGGCGCACATCAACGATGAGGCCGCCGTCAGTTTTCCCGGGGAAATCCTCCGGATACCAGCAGTCCATGTCTCCGCGGAGAATGTTCGACGCGATGAATCCAGCCATATTGACAGGATCCTTTGCCGAACCGAAAGGCGGAGCGTATGAGAGTTCAAGCTCTTCTAGATCATACACGGTCATGCCGGCTTTGATCGCTGTCGCAAGGACGTCAATTCTCTTGTCAACTCCTTCGAATCCCACAGCCTGGGCTCCGAGGATCTTTCCTTCAGGCAATGAAAAGAGCACTTTGAGATGAATCGGAGTCGAACCTGGATAGTAGCCGGCATGATTCGAGGGGTGGAGATAGACCTTCTGATAGCTCAATCCCGCCTTCTTGAGCGCCTTTTCCGAAGCGCCGGCACAGGCACCTGACATTTTGAAAACTTTCAAAATGGCAGTTCCGACTGTCGCCTTGTATTCCGAGGAGCGTCCGAAAATGTTGTCAGCAATTATACGCCCCTGCCTGTTCGCAGGGCCTGCAAGGGGAATCTGCGAAGGCGCGCCAGTCACAAAATCGAGGACTTCAACCGCGTCGCCGGCGGCAAAAATATCCGGATCGGAAGTCCTCATCCGGGAGTCAACTTTTATTCCGCCACGGGCGTTGGTCTCAATTCCAGATTCGGATGCAAGCTTGGAATCCGGTCTTACTCCGACTGAAAGCACTACAAAATCCGCGCCAATCTTTTCTGAATTCTGCAGTTCGACGCTTATCCTGCCGTCGGGGTTTTTTCTGAAAGCCGCCGCCGCCGCGCCCAAATGAAGAAGCACTCCGGACTGCGACATGTGATTCTGCAGGTCCTTGGCCATTTCCTTGTCAAATGGTGGAAGAATCTGGTCAAGGAGTTCAACCAGGTGAACCTTGATGCCCCTTTCAACGAGATTTTCTGCAACTTCGACGCCGATGTAGCCGCCGCCAATAACCACGGCACGGGAGGCATTTCCAGAATCCACAAGCGACTTTATCGCATCCATGTCCTCTATGTTGCGCAAAACAAAGACTTTTTCCAGATCAGCGCCAGGAATCGGAGGCTTGATCGGAGAAGACCCAGTCGCTATCACAAGCTTGTCGTAGGACTCGGAATATTCTGTGCCGTCAGAAAGATTTTTAACGCGGACGGTCTTGCTTTTTTTGTCTATTGAAACGACCTCCGACAATATGCGGACGTCCAGATTGAGGGTTTTCGCCAAAGTCTGAGGAGTCTGCAAAAGAAGGGATTCGCGCCTTTCTATGACATCTCCAATGTGATACGGCAGTCCGCAATTCGCAAAAGACACGTGCCCGCTTCGCTCGAAGACAATGATTTTGGAGTCCTCCGAAAGTCTCCGCGCCCTTGCCGCGCATGACATTCCCGCCGCGACGCCGCCAATTATCAAAATTTTCACACAAAATCTCCTTTTTGATTTTCATCCGTGAATATAGACTGCAATTATTCCACGTCAAATCAGCGATCCGCTCATGCGTGGTCAATTCGAGCCCAGAAGGGCTGTATTTCCCAAAAGTTGAACCTTATCTCGCACAAAGCCACGAAGCCACGAAGATTTTGTCTGTAAAACGACTCCGCTCTTGGAGTGCACATAAATTTAACCGGCTACGCCGGGATGTTCCAAGACTCGCTATCGTTGTCGTAATCGCCATCGTAATCGGGTTTACAAATTTATAGATTACCGCTCCGCTGATAGCGATAGCGACTACGAAAATTATAAAAAAATACAATTTCCTATACAATCGAGTTAAAGAAGAGCCATAATTTATCTGTTACTCTTTAGAGCCACTTGCAAAAGTCATAAACCGAGCCGTTGCGGAAGCAATTGGAGGGCTTGCAAATATTTTTTGCATGGGTAAAGCGGCTTAGATTTTCAGTATTCCGGAAAATCTCTCCGTAAAGAGCTGAGTCCCTTCCTCGGAAAGTACTTTCCTGTAGGCGTTTTGGGCGTTTTCAGCCATTCCGATTCTTGCGTCTGCATTCCCGAGAAGCTGGTCAATCTTTTCGTCGAGATCGGACAAGTCCCAGCGGTGCGCCATGTAAGTGTCCGTGCTTGCGCCTGAAGACTTGAAGAGCTCCGGCCATGTCTCAAGATGGGACATGTCTGGCTTGAGAAGAGCCGCACCTGAAATGACTATTTCAAAGTCGCGCAGAGTGATTTCTCCCACGCCGAATGGGCTTGCGGCCATCTGCGAATTTCGCAGTTCCGCGAAGTAGTCCGGAAGCGGAATTTTCTCGTCTCTCACGCCACGTTTGCGGAGGATTTCTCCCAGAGCTCTGCGGTGCGCGGTCACCGACGGACGGCTGTGGGTTTTTCCAAATCTGGAAGAGATGAGAATTCTTCGGGGTGTCCTCGGATCGCTCCACTGCACCCTTATTTTTTCATCTGCGAAATTCGCAAGAAGCGGTCTTAGGGCGTTCCTGATTTTTCCGCCGAGGGAATACCTGCTTTCGGTGTAATTTTCCAGAGAGCTGTTCCAGGAGAGCGAAAGCTTCGGCAGATCGTCGGGTCTTGCCGGAGGATAGTCTGCCGGGCTTTCCGAGCTTGAATAAAGCTCGTCGAAGACGTCCGTGAAGATTCTTCCTGTCCTGAAAGTCTTGAGATAGAGTGAGCGATCTGCGAGAATCTGTCCTTTGAGAAATTTAGATACGAATGGCATTGCCTCGAACTGTGTGCACCAAGTGCTGTCGGTAGTGTCGAACCATAGGATTTTCGTCCTGCTGGAAGATGCCTTTTCCAGAAATGCGAATATGTCGTTTTTCCTTGATGTCCAATAGGTTCTGAAGACATTTGAGTTGACTGCCAATATGTCGCATTCAAAGGTGTGCGGACTTATTTTCCATGCAAATTTTGCGGAGATGCCGAGTTTTTCAAGCAAATGTTTCGATGCCAGGATAGGGAAATTGAAGGCTCGGGAATTTGGGCACGAGTTGTTTGTGAGGATATTCAGGCGGATCATTCGCGCCACCCGGAAAGTATTTTGTCGTAGAGGCGGCTCAGCTCTGCAAAGTCTATGTTCCAGTTGTAGCGTTCCTGCACCGCTCTTCGGGCGTTCCCGCTCTGTCTTGCAAGTCTAGCTGGATCTTCTGCAAGCCTGCATATCGCGTCGGCGATTTCGGAGGGATCTTCGGAATTCACAATGAGTCCGGCATCCTCCTCTTCAACGATTTTTTTAAGGAGCGGAGTGTTTGTCGCAATTACAGGGAGGCCGAGAGCCCAGTATTCGAAGAGCCTGTTTGGGAGGCCTGCGCAGTTGTTTTCGGTTTTGGCGTAAAGGACTAGGCCAATATGGTTTTTTGGGACTTCGACTGACATCAGAGCTTTCCATGGCATGGGCTTTACTATTCTTACTCCATCGCAATCTGGGCAGTTTTCTATTCTTGCTCTTATCGCGTCCTCATCCTTTTGCGAATCAAAATGGGGTATGAGATTGAGCCTAATTTTCGGGATTCTCTTTTTTGCCAGGCGGTAGGCTTGGATGAGTTCGACGATACAGCGACTGCTGTTTGTCGTCCCGCTTACTATCATGGAGAAATGGGTGTCTTTCTGCGAGGCGGGCGATGGAATCATTCCTAGATCAATAGTGTTTCTAACCGTCACGCAATTTGATGCGCCGATATTTTCGTAAACTTGCCTGATAGGTTCGCTGACAGCGATCACGGCTGAAAAGTTGGCGCACCATAGCCTTTCGAAGCGGGTGTAGTATTTTGCGACGACTGCCGCAAGCATTCCTGGGTTTCTTATGTAGAACTCCTTTATTGTTGCCGAATAGAGCTCGTGCGCGTCCCAGACAATTTTAACCGGATAATTCTTCGCCATTATGCACATCCACGGCATCAGTTCCGGATCGTGGAAATGGTAGATGTCAGCTTTCAGCTTCACAGCTCTTTGAACGGCGATTTTCGGCAGAATCAATTTGCGTCCGGCTTTGCCCAGGATGTATCTGATTGGAATGATGTCAACTCCGTCATGCGTGTATGGAACGCTTTTTTTCATTACGCGGGCGATCAGCGAAACCCTGTATCCTTTTTCGCAAAGGCTTCTGCATTCGCGCTGAAAAATTCTTGTGTCTTCAGGGGCATGGGAGGTTGTTATATGGCAAATGTGGATCTTTATATCGCCCGAAGGAGGAAATCCTGCAAGCTTTCTGTACTGCCGCACGAAGGTTTCAATATTTCGTTTCCTGTCGTAGGCGGCTCTCGTGATTTCCGAGTTTGCCAGAGCGTTTCTGAAGAGCGAAAAATCCCTGACAGACTCCAGCATTGCGCGGGCGGCTGTTTCAGGAGAGTCGTCTGCAAGCAGTATCGCATTCTTTCCGGGGATGACCAGCTCCCTTGATGCGGGAATGTCGGCAACAATCGGGATGATGCCGCAAGAGCACGCCTCAATCAGAGAGCTGGAGACACCCTCTGTTCTTATCAGTGAGACGTATGAGTGCGCCTTTCTGAGTTCGTCTGCGATTTCGGAGTTCTTCAATTTTCCGATGAATTCGACTTTCGAGGAAATACCGAGTTCCGCCGCCATACGGACAAGCCTGTTTTTTTCAGAGCCGTCTCCGGCAATCCTCAAAACCGCGACTGGAATTTCTTTAATGGCGATTGAAAATGCAACAAGAAGCTTGTCAATGAGATATTCTTTTTCCAAAGATCTTGTCGAAAGAAATATCGGAGTATTCTGCCAGTATTTTTTCTGATCCGGATTCGGCGGTCTGAAAATTGAGCTGTCAATGCCCCTGTGGAGAACCAGTATTTTCTCCGGATCAGCTCCATAGCCGAGGAGACCTTTTTTGATGTTGTCGCCCCAGGCATGGATCAAGTCAGCCCTGGAAATTGCGAATTTCGCAAAATGCCCGAGCATCTTGCGTCTGAAGAAGGATGATTCAGGTGCGAAGACGATGTTTTCATTCTGGGCGGCAAGTACCAGGGGTTTGAACGAGGCCTTTGCGGCGATGTAGCCGTAGCTTGTTATCCTGTATGCGATCAGGATGTCAGGGCTGGTCTTGCGGATGATTTTCCTGAGATCCTCGATGCCGGCCAGCATTCTGGCTCTTGGGGCGAGAATGCTGGGACCGATGGGAAAAATGTCTTCCCCTCCACGGGTTCTTGCCGAAGCCATTTTCACGTCGCAGCCGCAGTCTCTGAGTCCCTCGACCCAGGAGACAGTGTTTGGACTGCTGGGCTCTCCCAGAAAGAGTATCCTGAATTTTCGTCTCATCCCCATTCATGCGGCCATTCAATAAAGATTAAAGCTGACGGGCTTTCGGATACGGAGACATCGCGTTCGATGCGTGTTCCAGCCGAAAGAGGTCTCTGGCTCCGGGCGCGGGAGACGCCTACGGATCAACAACCGCAAAGGTCATCACTGTCTTCGATATTGTCTTGTCTTCTACGGTGATGAAGCCTTCGCCCCTGCCGAATCTGGAGTTGCCTTCGGGAAGCTCGACCTCGATCTTGAGCTGGTCGCCAGGAAAGACAGGATGATAGTATTCAGATTCGTCTATTGACATGAAATAGGCTATTTTCCCCTTGTTCTCTGGTCTGGAAAGCTTTGCGACACAGCCCGACTGCGCAATGATTTCCGACTGGATTGCTCCCGGGAGGACGGCGTAGTCCGGAGAATATCCGTGAAATATCGGTTCGTTGATGGAGGTGTTTTTGACGGCGGTGACATGGGAGCCTTCAAAGGAGATGATGTAGTCCACGAGCAGGAATGGATATCTGTGCGGGATTATGGACATGATCTTGTTCACATCCATGAATATTTCGTTGCCTTTGTCGGACGTGTTGAATGCCGGCATTGTGCAGGAATATTCCCTCGATCTCACAGCCAATGTCAAGCTTGCCTGGCAGGTGACGCCGGAATTGCTTTTGTTTTCGGCATAGACCTCGGCTTCAGTCGAGGAGATTTTTTTGACTTCGACCCTGATCATCAGCCTGTCGCCAGGCACTGCGGGCTTTCTAAATTTCACCTTGCGGAGAGATTTGACGTATATTTCCCCGTCGTTTCCGGGGTTGAGCCTGTCTTTGACCGCGATTTCGGCGACCTGCTGCATCGCCTCAACTTGCAGGACTCCAGGCATGATGGGATGTCCCGGGAAATGACCTTGGAAAAATTCTTCGTTGAAGGTTACGTTTTTTAGTCCGACAATGACATTTTCTGATTCGAAATGGATTCTGTCCAACAGGAGCATCGGGTATCTGTATGGCAGAATTTCCTTCACTCTTTCAGAGCATATGGTTTTTCCGATCATCATGGTTGCCCATCCTTATATTTTATTCTATTGCTTTCTTTTCAGATGTCTACACGACCTTTGCCAAAGGAGAAGATGCCTCTTTGATCTTTCTTGCAAGGGCGATGTTCGCGGGGTGACCCGGCTTGACAGCAACAATGTGCGCGCGCAGTCCCGCTCCTATGAGAAACATGTCTCCGACGATGTCCAAAACCTTGTGCCTGACCAGCTCGTTTGTGAAGCGCATTTCGTCTTTGCTTATGATCGCCCCGTCGTGCATGACAATTGCATTGTCAAGACTTCCGCCTTTGACAAGACCATGCTTGATCAGGGCTTCCAGCTCGTTGTAGAGGCAGAAAGTACGTGCGGGGGCTATTTCGCTTTTGAAGCTGTCGGCGCTGATGGCGCCCGAAAAAAACTGGGCGTCAAGAGGGGTCGCCCCGTAGGAGATTATGCAGGTGATTCTGAATTCGTCGCAGGGGAAAAGAACTAGTTTTGTGTCCCCCTCTTCGACAATCATTGACTGCTGGGGGGCGGATATTTTTGCATCGGCGCTTTGAACGAGAATTCCCGCCTCTTCGACTAGTTCGGCATAGGGTTTGGCACTGCCGTCCGCGATTGGCGGCTCGGGCCCGTCCATTTCGACAAGCGCATTGCTGACGCCTGCGGCGCTTAGGGCGGCGAGGACATGCTCCACTGTGTGGACTTTCCCCTCTCCGGAGGCAATTGTTGTTCCGCGCCTCACATCAACCACATTTTCAACAAGCGCCCTGACTCTGGGAGAACCCGGCAGATCCTTTCTTGCGAAGACGATTCCGCTGTCTTCTGGAGCCGGGCATAGGGCAAGATGCGCGCGTCTCCCTGTATGCAGAGATATGCCGCCTATTCCTACCTTTTTGAGCAGAGTCTTTTGTTTTTCCATAAATACAGATATAGCCTTTGAAGCAAATGAAGCGTATAATATAGCTCCATGTCAGAAAAATTTAAAGCTCAAAGAATCTTTTTACGAGATTTTAGAAGTCGTTGCAAGATGCAGAGAGGATCGGCGGGGCAGATTTAGCATATGTCGGAACTGGTTCCAAAAAATAAAGCTGTCATGATGACAGGTCCAACCGCCTGCGGAAAGACCCGTCTTGCGGCGCGCCTAGCCTCAAGATTTGGCGCTGAAATCCTTGGCGTTGACTCCAGGCAGGTTTACAGGGGGCTTGATCTGGGCTCGGGAAAGGATCTCTCTGAATACAATGTGGACGGCAAACCCATTCCATATCACATGATTGACATTGCCGGCCCGAATGAAATTTATGATTTGCAAAACTACTGCATCCGCTTCAGAGATATTTTTTTGGACATTGCCAATAGGGGCTTGCTCCCGATCGCATGCGGAGGAAGCCCGCTCTACGTCTCGGCGATCATCAACAGATATGATTTTCCCGGTGGTCCAAGAAACGAGGGCTTGAGAAGCGAGCTTGCCAGTCTCGACGAAGAGAAACTTGCATCCAGGCTTTCACAAAACGGGGCGCATCCCGCCGAATCAGATCTTAAAAACCGGAACAGGCTCATAAGGCGGATAGAACGCGGAGTTTCACAGGATACACGCAGTGTCCTTCCAGTCGAAGCAGAGTGGCTGATGATAGGGGTGCGGCTGGAAAGAAGCGAGATCCATAGGAGAATCGAGTCGAGGCTCGAAGCGCGCCTGGCAGAAGGCATGCTCGAAGAGATTCGGATCCTTCACATGGACGGAGTCTCATGGGAAAAGCTGGAATACTTTGGTCTCGAATACAAATGGGGAGCCCTTTGTCTGCAGGACAAAATATCCTTCGACGAAATGAAGGAGACGTTGAAATCCAAAATAAGGCAGTTTGCCAAACGTCAGGACATCTGGTTCCGAAAGCTCGAAAATCAGGGTTGGAAGATTCACTGGATGCGGCCTGAAGAATATGAACGTGCAGAAAATCTCGTCTCGCTCTTTCTAGAATCAGAGACACTGCCGGAACCCGCGTTCAAAATTTCAGAGACATTCTATGGACCCAGGACAAACTGACAAGCAAGAGGGATATGAGAACTATTTTTTGTCGAATGTGCATCCTTGCAAGTCGTCGGTCCTGAAGGGGTAGGCTGGAAGCCCCTCCTTGTTTGCGAGATTCGCAGATTCCGGGTTTTCAGCCCAGGCGTAGCGCACTGCCACCAGGCTGATCACTTCGGGCGAGGAGACAATGACGCTGTCTCCGTCAATTTCCGCATCAGCCCAGACAAACTTTTTGTCCGCGCCTGCAATGGAGAACTGGGCGAGAGGCAATGAGTCTTTCGAGACGAGTCCTCCTCCGACATTCTTGAATTTGACCCTTGCCTTTATGCCTTCGATGGAAAGCGAATCGAATTCGGGACCTTTGTCCACGAGCGACTTGCCGTAGCACTGATCCAGCGCAAGCAGGGCAAGTCGTCTTCCTACTTCCTGCTTGTTCTTGGGATGTATGTCTTTTGCGTCGCCGATGTCAATGGCGCAGGCTACGGCAGAGTTTGGAACAGACTTTGCGGCGATCATTTGAGCTTCCCTCAGCTCCGCCCAGGCTGAATTCCCTGGCGTTTGAGGAGCGTCCTTGAAATTGGCAAGCTGAACGATGAAGAAGGGGAAATCTCCTTGTCCGAAGCCCCTGCGCCAGGAATTGATCAGGCATGGAAGAAGTTTTCTGTACTGCCAGGCTCTTCCGGCGTTCGTTTCGCCCTGATACCAGATTGCTCCTTTGATACCGAAGCGTTCGGTTGGATATATCATCGAGTTGTAGAGACCAGATACAGCGAAGGGGCTTTCCGGACCGAGCGGGGCAGAAGGCTTCTTTTCGGGTTTGAGGAGAGACGGATCGTAAGTTTTTTCAACTTTAAATTTCCAATCGCCCGCTAGTGAGATGTTGGAATCGGAACCTATGTCCGATCCGAGATAAAGTTCCTGTGCGGCACCATAGATGCCACCGTTTCCCTTGTGGTCGAAGACCCTGACGGCAACGACAGCCTTTCCCTCCCTGACAAGTTCGGCTGGAACGGGATATTTGCGGCGGACTTCCCAGAAATTGTCCGTGTCCTTTCCTGTTGAACCGACCTTTTTTCCATTGAAATAGACCGTATCGAAATCGTCAATTGGTCCCAAAGAAAGTGTCTGGGCATTTCCTGCCATTTCTTTTGGAACAACAATAGTTTTTCTGAACCAGACAGCGCCGTCGAGCTTTTCATTTCCTCTGACGTCCTCCCAATAGGTAGGGAGCTTCATGTCAGTCCAGGCGCTGTCGTCGAAGGAGGGAGCCTGCCAGTCCATTTTTTCCCCTTCGTTCCCGCTGTCACTGTGTGCGCAAACTCCGGCGTTCTCAGTTTCCCAACGCTTGATGCTCTCCTGATATTCCTTCATTTTTTCGGGGTATGCTTTTAGCGCGTCGTCATATCTTTGGACAATTGGCTTTAGGTCTGGATCTTTTTCGAGATCTGCTCTGGGCACCCAGGACTCTGCGTGTATTCCGCCCCAGGAACTGTCAATCAAACCGACAGGAATTTTTGTGGCGTTCCAGATTTCGCGCGCGAAAAAGTAGGCGACGGCTGAAAACACGGTGCTGTTTTTAGGGTTGCAGACCAGCCAATTTCCCCTTACGGCATCGAGTGGAGTCGGACTAACATTTTTTTCTATGCGAAAGTATCTGATCTCCGGATAATCTGCCTTTGTCTTTTCCTCGGAGGCATTCATTGCGCCAGAGAGCTTGAATTCCATGTTGGACTGTCCGGAACAAAGCCAGACATCGCCGAAAAGTACGTTGTCAATAACCAAGCTCTGACCGGAATTTGTCTTTGCTTCCAGCTTGTATGGACCGCCAGGCTTAAGCGGATCAAGACGAATATTCCAGTTCCCGTCCGTGTCTGCCGTCGCGTTTTTTTCCTGTCCGGCGACAGAAAGCTTTATTTCTGCTCCCGGGGCGGCTTTCCCCCATATTGCGACAGAAGCGTCTCGCTGAAGCACCATGTTGTCGCCAAAGAGGGGATTTATAGAAAAAGATTGGGAATTGTTGGAGCAGGCTGAGAAGGGAGAAAAAATAGCCAGCACAAGGAGGAGAGAGGGGATGAGAAGGAGCCTAGGAAATTCAAACGGTTTAGAGACCGTGGAAAAACAGGGGGCAGAAGACATTTCCGGCTCCTTCTCTGATTGATTTTATTAAAAGAACGTCGAAAAACCTATTAAGGATTGGAAGGTTCTCCTACCGTAATGAATATAAATCCGGTAGAGCTTGCGCCTCTTGAATCAAGCGCGGTGTACATCAGAGAATCAACACCCAGGAAGCCAGGATTTGGCGTGTATGTGATCTTGTCTCCGACAAGAATGGCAGAGCCATTTGCCGGAATTCCGATCGCCTCGACTCCGATAGTATCGCCATCTTTATCAAAATCATTCGCAACAGGAAAAATTTCGACCGGGGTGTCGGCACTTGTCTGCAGGGTATCTTCAAAAATATAGGGAGCAGTGTTAATGGCTAAATTGGCAGTCGCCTCGGATCTTCCTCCTTTGCCATCGCTGATCACATATTTGAGAGTGTCTTTCTTTTCGTATTCCGGATCTTCGCCGTCCAATGGAGGCATGATGCAATAAACAAGCTTAGTCGAAGAAAAGATAAGCCTGCCATATTTTGGCATCTGTGTGATCTCAACAAATCGAAGAGTGTCGCTGTCGGCATCCATGTCATTGCCCAAGATCTTAAGTTCGTTGTCTTGCTCTGAAACAACGATGACATTGTCGTCTTGCGCGACAGGAGGATTGTTGCCAAATGGAATCCCGACAAAAATTGTGACTATTCCGCCTGCGCCGGCATTATTCGGATCATTCGCCACATATCCGAAGAAGTCCGTCCCGACAAAACCATCGTTGGGTGTGTATTCCAAATTTTTTCCGTTCAAGACAACGGTTCCGTTCATGGGGACTATGGCTGGGTCAAGGGAAAGCGACAAGGCATCGCCATCGGCATCCTTGTCGTTTTCAAGCGGCGTTAAAACGACTGGAGTGTTCATTTCTGTCAACGCTACATCGTCAAATGTGACTGGGGGATTATTTACCAAAACGGTGACAGTTGCTTCTGCCGTTCCGCCATTCGCGTCTCCTATCTTGTATTTGAAGCTATCCTGACCGGAGAAATTGACGTTCGGCAGATATATGATCGTCCGTCCGTCAGTGTCAATTTCTCCATTTTTTGGGTCTTCAATCAAGGCGGCAATCCAAAACGGATCACTGGATCCGTTTCCATTCTCATCGTGGTCATTGTTCATGACTGATATGTCAATTGATTGATTTATTTGGGTGATTTCTGAATCGGGTTCGGCAACTGGAGGAGTGTTCTTGTCGAAAGAAAGCACATAGACAAATACGCTTGCGGTGGAGAATCCACCCTGACCATCGCTAATAGAATATTCAAAGGTGTCGGGCTCGTCCTCGGGACTGACGTATCCAAGCATAGGCGTGTAGAGAACTTTTGACTTATTGTCGACAGGATCCATGTATATCTGAGCCTCTCCGTTTTCCGGGATGGACACGCTCACACCTAGAAGGGTTCCCTCATCCAAGTCAAGATCGTTTGCGAGAACATCAATTACCGTGCTCGAGCTAGAGGGGGCATTCTCGACCACATCGTCAACTGCGAAAGGCATCCTATTGACATCGGGGGTTTCGACGTATACGAAGACTTTCGCCGAATTGGTTTCCCTCCCCATCATATCAACCGCCTTGTATTCGAACTCGTCGGATCCGAAAAATCCATCATTTGGGGTGTATTCGATGGAAAGACCGTCTTCAGAAATCTGCGCAGTTCCATTTTTTGGCTGGACAGAAATTTGTCTCACAAGCAAATCCGCCTCGTCCACAACGTCGCTGTCAATGTAGTTGGAGTCGTTGCTTGTGACCGGGATTTCAAGCATTGCCGCATAGTCGGCATCTGCTGAATCGGCAACTGCGACCGGCAAGTCTGGCACTTTCAGGATTGCCCAAGGTTTAATCTCCTTGAGTCTGTGGCTGTTTAGCTCAAATTCCTCTGGAGCTCCATCTATCTTTTTGATTAGCCTGCTCCATTTTTTCTTTACTGTGAGGCCGAAGCCCCTTTTAGAGCAGACGAAATTGTCAAAGCGAACTTGGCAAATGTTAGCGGCAGTGCCCTTCTGCTTCACCACGCAGGGCTTGCCGGGATTGGGAGCAGGATTTGGCGCAAGTGGCTCGATTTCCATCGGAATCTCCGGCGCTTTGGCATCTTTGAAATAGAAGTCACTGGCACTTACTGCCACCTTCGCGTTGAAAGCCAGACCCCTGGAGTTCCATTTGAAAGAGATTGAACCCGCCTTCTTATAGAAAGTAACGCTGTCACCATTCGGACGTTCTTTGTCGTAAGAGTAATAGAAATTGTATGTGCAAGAACCAGTTTTCTTTGCGGTGTCAATCTTGTATCGCCCTCGCATTTTCTTCTCTTTTGCTTCGTTGGGATCCTGCAAATTAAGACCTTCCCCGTCGATGTATGCCTTTATGTCTCCTATCGTCTCAAAATAATCTGTCGAATTGAAGTCTCCAATGACCAGCCCTACCCTCGTTTCGTCGCCAAATTTGCTGAAATCGCCCCACAAAATGCCAGAAACGCTCCATCTCCATTCCTCGGAATCGGTGGGACCATCGTCATTCACAAGCTTTTGAGCCCAGGACTGGGAAAACTTCACCTGGTTTGTTTTGCTTGCCGCCTCGGCTTGGGGAACGGCAATTGCAAGAAGAAACAAAGACAGCAAAAACGAGCTGTGCAGACATCTCTGCAGATTTTCTGCGGCGCGGGACAAGCGAAGCAAACTGCTTTCAGAGCAAGTCTGAAGCAAGCGCATTTTCCTGTTCCCCTCTTCTGATAGGACGGCTTTCGTCAATTTAGCGGACTTTTTCATCTCCCCCCCTTTTTCAATTTAAACATGAAAAGACAAAAACATATTGGATTAGACAAATCTAGAGACCAATATGTTCGTTTCACCATCATTTTCAATGCCAAAAGATGGTTTTAATTGCATTAAAAGTTGTTTTTTGTCATTTTTCTGTGATATATTGGTGTCGGAGGGGGTTCTGATCTGAGTATTCAGCAAAGCAAGTAGAATTCGGGGTCGCTGTCGGAATCGGGAAAAAAGTCAAAGGGAAGGAGACGTGAACATGTTAAAATTATCATCGTCTTGTCTTTTCATCGTTGGGATTTTCTTAGCTGTCCAATCGCCGATTTTTTCGCAGGAGGAGCCAGCTTTTGCCTTCATCTCCCCGAGCGCCGCTGACACGCTTTTAATAGGAAGTTTTTGGAATATCCAATGGACCACGACCTTGGACGCCGATCCTGTCACCA
>DYRX01000017.1:0-1104 GCA_020718525.1 Victivallis vadensis | reverse complement strand
CAAAGTCCTCGAATACGGAATGGAAAAAATCGTCGTATGGGTTAAACCCGAAACTATGGCGGCGCTCAAGGCGAAGGGAATAGACCAGTCAAACCTCTACGTATGCAGTCCCATAGGCAAAAGTTGGGGGTATTTCGATTTCTAGACATGAAAATTGTATCACTAGTAACAGCAAGAGGAGGTTCCAAAGGCTTTCCTGGCAAGAATATTGCGAATTTTGCAGGAAAGCCGCTGATCGCGTGGACAATAGAGGCGTCGCTTGACTGTTCCGAGGTCGGACGGACTATTGTTTCGACCGACTCGCCGGAAATAGCAGAAGTCTCAATGAAATTCGGAGCGGAAGTCCCGTTTATTCGCCCATATGAAATTGCCCAGGATTCAACCCCTGCCCTGCCTGTGATTCTGCACGCCCTCGGATGGCTTGCAGAAAATGACAAGACCGAATATGACGCATTTTTCCTTCTCCAGCCTACTTCGCCTCTGCGAAATTCGCAGGATTTGAAAGACTCGATATCAATAATGAAAAATGGGAACGCCGACAGCGTTGTTTCGGTCTGCTCAGCAAGGGAGCATCCGCTTCTCATGAAAAAGATCGCCGAGGATGGAAGCCTCGAGAGCTTGTTTGGCGACTCCGAAAACGTGATCCGCCAGAAATTTCCACCCATTTATATTTTGAATGGTGCCGTCTATCTCTCCAAAATCAATTTTTTCCTCAGAATGCAAAGTTTCTACGCGGGCAGATGCCTTCCGCTTCTCATGCCAGACTCGAGATCTGCGGACATTGACAGCAAGCACGACCTCGACTGCGCCGAGCTTCTGATGAGAAATCTTGATTCGAATGGAGGGAAAGTAATATGAGCATGTCAATGCCAGACAAATCCGTTTCAAGAAACGGGCCAGAGCGCATGGCGACCGTCCTTTCTGTGCTTGGCATTTTAAACGCCAGCTCCTCGTCGGAATACGACAGATCCATGAATGAAATCCTTAGGATTCTCGGTGAATTTGAATCGGTTGACCGCTCATACGCATTGTCGCTGAAGCCATAGCCCATGCGGATGCTAGAAAATCCGCCGAAAATGCTCTTGCGGAAAACGAGGCGAACTA
>DYRX01000183.1 GCA_020718525.1 Victivallis vadensis | reverse complement strand
CACACGAAGACACAAAGCACACGAAGTAAAGAAAAATGTTGTCCGCCTGTCTGATCTCCAATTATTTGTCCTTCCAGAACAGGCAAGTTTCATTCTTCCTTTGTGCCTTTGCGCCTTTGTGAGAGAATATTTCATGTGGTTTACCCTCAACTAATTGGAATTCCGCCCTGTCGAGAGAACGACTGAATGCCGGGAAAAGGGACCAAAAGACTGGCGGTCATCCGGGGCACGGCGACAGATTGTCACTTTCGGCGTCATTAGTCATTTACATGTCTCAATACGCGCATTCCCCATTCCTTGAAATTGATAATCTAGCGCCCGTGGCATACGGCAAAGTCATCTTGCAACAGCCCATAACTCAAACCTTGTGCTGATGCTCCGGGGCTACAAATTTTTCTCCCCCAAGTTTGCGCCAGTAGTAATAGACGCCGATCAGGCATGCGAAGCTTGCGCTGTTGAAAACAAATCTGAAAAGGAAGCCATATCTGTAGTTGTCTGTGTCGAAGGAATTTACGGTCAGATGATCCATCAGCATTGCTCCGAGTATTCCGGCAAAAGCGGACACGAACTGGCGCACCATCGCGTTGGCGGAGCTGAACTGTCCATATTTTGTCTTTGGATAGAGCATGACCATCATGGGCAGAAGAGCCATCGCGCAAAGTGTGTTGAGCGGAAGCATGATCAAGTCAATCCAAAGGCTTGACACATAGTCACGGTAGAGGAAAAAGTAGAGAAGTGAAACCGGGAGCGTCAGGAAGGTCGTCCAAAGCGTGATCTTGACCGGATTAAGCCTGTCAATCAGAGCGCCCAGCGGATAGGCGAGCAGAAGGGCGATTATTGCAATGAAGTTGCCCTTGTATCTGTTTGCCTTTTCGAGACTGATTCCCTGGTCAATGTCCCATATGTGCAAGGTGCCATCTATGCTCGAATTCGCCAAAATGACACCCTTGCTTTGGCAAGCCATTGAGGACACTCCCCGCGTGTAGCCGGAAAACGTTTTAAAGGACTGATCATCGGCGGCTTTGGCAACGCTTCCGCTAATGTCGAGAGGTCTCCATAGGCGGACGCTCTCATCGAGGCTTGCGCTGAGGATGCATCTGATGTCAGGCTTGTAGGCAACGGCTGTAATTGTCTTTTTGTGTCCTTTGAGAGATTTTGTTTTCAGAGCCTCTACGGCAGGAATAAGCTGTCCGGTGGACAGATCCCAGATGCGCAGACCCGAGTTCACCTCGTTATTTTCGCCGTCCATTCCTCCGGATATGATCCAACGGTCCTCTCCGACTATTTGACTGTAGGAATCGGGCAGATCGGAATATAGCGATTCATTCACAAATACATTTTTAATAAAACGCCAGGATTTGTCTAGGAAGCTCTGAACATGTGAACCGGCTGCATCTTTTTTTGAACTTTGATCTGCGGGGGCGATTTCAGGTGCGAAGCATACGGCGCGCACTGGACCAGGACTGCCTTCCATCGTCTTGACTATTTTTCCGTCGGCAAGATTCCAGACTATGATCTTCTTATCCGAGGATCCCGAAACGAGCATATCTCCGCTATTCGAGAAGGAAACGGAATTGACCGGACCTTCATGCCCCTGCAGGACTTGCAACGGCTCGGGACTCTGCGAAGATAGATTCCAGACTTTGATCAGCTTGTCATCGGAACAGCTCGCCATCTTCGAGCCGTCCTCTGAAAACGCCACGCAGTTGACAGTCTCCTCGTGGGCTTTTCTTTTTGAAAGCTCTTTTCCTGAAGACAATTCCACTGTTTCCAAGCTTCCGTCAGAAAAGGCGAAAACGGCAGTTTTGGCATCAGGAGAAATCGCCACATTTTTTGTTTTAAGATCCTTGTATTCCAGAGTTTTTACTAGTTCGGGCTTCTTCCGGTCAGAGCAGTTCCAAAGCTTGGCGCTTCCGTCACTGCCAGCACTGATGATTGTCTTCGAGTCGGGGCTCATAGCCACTGCTGTCGCCTCACCGCCATGGGCATTTATTCTGCCCTGATGCTGTCCGATATGAAGCGCGAAAATTCCCGCCGGATTCACTCCCCTGGCAAGAATGGCAATAGCTGTCACCATATAGATCATTATGTAGATTGGATGATTGAAACATTCCTTGAAATAGAGCTTAACCTGATCGAAAAAGCTCGTTTTCTCTGTCACGTCCTCGACTGGTGGATATTGCCCCTCCTTCACCCGCCAGCAGACAAGACCGAATCCGACGAAGTACAAGATTGCCACGCCGACGTGGATTGCCTTTATGTGGGTGAGCTGATGAGGATTCACGTATGTGTTCATGAAAATGTTGAGGAATGTTCCAGCAACACTTGAGAGTGCCTGAAAGCGTCCCAGAAAGTGTGACGGCATGACGTCGGGCGTCAAATAATAGAATACTGTCCCTACGAATTCATTGAAAAAAGACCAGCCGATTGTCAGAAAACCGATAATGAGCAGTGCTGCGGTCAGAGGCTGGACATAGGAGCCGGGGCTCATGTTCAATTTGCAGGCCGCGACAATGTCGTCGCAGAAGCCGAGAAGGACAGCAAAAAGGACTAGAAAAGGGGCGGTGTAAAGAATATACGGAATTCTGCGTCCCCGCCGCGTCCTTGTCCTGTCCGACTTAAAGCTGATTATCGGGGTCATCACCGTCCCGATGATCATTGGTATGAAGTTGAAGATGATGCTTATTGTAAAATTGCTGACATGGAAATTTTCCTGAAGGTAGAGGGGGATACTGCCGGCTCCGCCGTTGCCCTCGAAGAGCCCAAAACAGAGATTCGCCATGATCATCCAGCCGAAAAGAGCCGCAAGGCTTGCTTTCGTGTAGAAAAGAGAACCGCAACGGTATCTTTCATCAAGCTGAGGAGCGTTCGACCCCCCTCCCGCTCCGGAAATTTGTGCCGAAACATCTCCACTGCTCACAATTTCACCCTAGTTTTATTAATTTGATTTGACGCAGATCTCCCATATCAATAATATAACAGCTCATATCGGATAGGCAAAGCAGGAATATCATTCATTTGGAAATTTCATGAATTTAACCCAGGTTGGTCCCTTGTTTGCCGAGGAAGTGTGCTGATCCCAGAAGAGGCAGACATAGTTGGGGCGGGAAATCTGGGGTGTCGCGATTTGGTTGATTCTGACATCTTCCGTCGAGAGAAGAACGGAAGGTTCCCAGACTCCGTCACGCCATCTGCGATGCCTGAGTTCGTATTTGTCGCCGTTTTTCTTCGAGTAGAAGCAATACACATTTTTTCCGGACGAAGTGAGGAGCGAATTGGCGACATTTTCGCTTTCTAGCACCTGGACATCCTCCCAGCCCGATCCGTCGTCCTTGAGGCAGGCGGCTTCGAGCGCATTAAGCTTTTCCGCTCCGCCGTCGTCGTGAAAGGCGCTTCTCGCAAAGAATAGCTTCCCGTCTCCTATCACTGTCTCACTGCCGAATCCGAGATTTTGCGTCTTCCATTTTGGGCAGGGATTGACTTTGCCCCATTCCTTGCCGTCGTTCACCTGCCAGTATCCCTCAGTTGTCATCGCCGCGACACCGCCTTTGAACGGAAGCAGATATCCTCCGTTCTTGGCATTGTTTCCTTCTGCGAAGAGAATAGGCGTTCCTGGCCAGATTAGAATCTCTGCCGGGGGGGGATTGCGGCTCGCCTCAGGCTTTTTAAGCTCTTCCAGCGAGGGTGTGTAGAAGGGGCGCGGCAGTGACTTTGACGCGGGATCCTTGCAAGGAATCCAGGTATATCCGTCGTCGTCGGAATACTTGCTCATTATGCCGCCCCATCCGTCGCTCCAAGTTGACCAGATCCGTCCGTCCGCTATTTTTAGGGATCTCGACCACATCGGGCATTTCTGCATGTTCTGATCCATCATTGTAAAACGATCTTCGAACCATCCGTTCCCGGCAAATTTCAGACGCCTGAAAAAGACATCGTAGTGCTCGTGGTAGGATGTGCAGTTCTGTGTGCCGGAGAAATAGATGTCGCCACTAAGATCGCTCGACATGCTTCCACGCCAGAACCAGTCGAAAAAGTTTGTCGCTACAGGCTCGCCTTCTGTCACTCCGCCCCAAGTCTTTCCGCCGTCAAAAGTCGCCATTCCCAAACAGCCGTCGGTCTCGCTGATGCATTCGCTCGTCCTTCTGGCACCCTTCGGAACCTCGCCTCTGAAAATGAACGCAATCCTGTCGTCGTCGTATGGGGACGGACTGCGAATAGTATTCTGATAATATGTCTGTCCGCTACCTCCCAAATGTCCCTGACTGCATGCGTATGCGCCTTTTCCGGAATAGACGACAAGTGGTCCTAGCTTTTCAACCTTGCCGCATTTTTTCTTCAATTTGTCTTCGACCATTGTGACTGGCGCAAGGCGGAGAACTTTTCGCGTGAAAGGCTTTATGCCTCCTTCAGGCTCGACAATCGGGAATTTCGCATCCGCACCCATCGAGGCTTTTTTCACGACTCTGACGTTGTCAACGAAAAGATCCGTATCCCCCTCGTAGCCGTTGTATCTCATGTTGAATCCGTGAATCTTGGAAAGATCGAGCTCGCAGATTTTTGCAAGTTCGCCCAGATTGACTTCGCAAGTCATCTCCTTGCCTGGAGGGATTCGGAATAAAATCAGAGAACTGCGCAGTCCCTGCGGAGCCGCCTGTATTCGCGGCACACTGCCATAGTCGAGTATCTTCAGACCCAGAATGAACGGAGCTGTCGTGCTGAAGACATCGAAACGCAGAACCTCATAGCCTGACCAGTCGCGGGGCTTGGACATCCTGTTCTTAAGCGCGTCGTCCCAGAAAGTGCCGTATCTCTGATAGAACCAGTCTTGTACATCATGGTAACCGCCACGCGGTGGCTCGCCTGTCAAGATCGAGAATTTGCGTTTGGAATAGTTGTCGATCTGCTTCCAAGTCTGTGCCTCCGAATTTTTTGGAACAACCTTGAGGGCATATTCGCCCTGCGTCGCATGCTCCTTGACAAACTGCCCCCGCTCAAATCCCTTCTTGTATCCTTCCTTCTCCCATTCATGAACCGCGAACTTGTCATCTCCAGGTTCAAAGCCGACGACAAGCTTTACATCATCCTGCTGTGAAAAAACTGAAGCGGCAAGAAGGAGCGACGAGAACATAAAGAGATTCTTTTTCATTCTACACCAGCCTTTTATGTTGAATTTTACCTAGATGACATTTTTCCGCGCTAGACAGCGCCTTTCCCCTGAATCATTCTGATTTTCATTTGACTTTGACCAGGGCAACCCTGCATGCGACATTGTTTCCGCTGTGATCATTGTCGGCATTGTGCCTCAATGTCGAACGTAAAGTTTCCATACCGCTGAACCAGCATCCTCCCCTGAGGACATAGACGGGATAAAGTGTCTTAGAAGGATCCTTCGGATCAAGGAGCTTTTCCGGCCCCTTCGGATCCTTCTGCGCCGACGAAGGATATTTGTCATAGAGATCCTGACACCACTCCCAGACATTACCGTTCATGTCGCAAAGCCCCCACGCATTCGGCTTTTTTCCACCGACATCATGCGTCATGCCTTTCGAGTTTGTCTCATGCCATGCGTATTCGTCCATCCCCTGCTTATCGTCGCCACAGACATAGAGAGTCTTGCTTCCCGCTCTGCAGGCATATTCCCATTCCGCCTCGGTCGGAAGACGGTAAACGTAGCCGTCAGGCTTCTTCGAATCATTCTTGTTGAGCCATTCGCAGAAATTGACGCAGTCCTTTCTGGAGACATACTGCGCAGGCATATTGTCACCTTTCCAGCCATATTTGCCTGGATCCACCTGCTTGAATTTTCCGAACTGCCCCTGTGTAACTTCATATTTGCCAATGTAATAATCATCGCCGATCTCAACTTCATGCGCCGGACTCTCCTTCGGCACCCCATCCGTTCCCATGACAAATTTTCCCGCCTTGATTCTGACCATGACGAGCGGAGTCTGCCCCTCGCTCAATCCTATTGAGGCGATGTGGTCTGCACCCTGAGTACCTGCTGGTGCCTCACCTGCAAAAATCCCGGATGCTATTGAAGAGAGCAGAACGACGCACGCAAAGGCTGACAAGTTCATTTGATCGGCTCCTTATTCTTTTGACCATGGCTGAGACTGCAACAGCCCAGATGACTGAAAACGCGTCTTCCCAAGCGGCACATCTCATTTTTCGCCAATTTCTTGACAATACCTGTCTATTTTACTTGTTTTTTAAGAACGTGAATTAATTTTACATTGCTTTCATGCCTTTCAAGCCTGATTTTAAACTTTATGCAGAATAATCTTCGCTTTTTCACAATGCCACACTTTTCACTTGAGCAAGATATGTCGGAGACAAAATCCCCGATCGGTCAAGGTACGTCCAGATCATTGCAACCGCTAAGCTGGGGGCGGCGCAACAAGAACAAGGCTTATATGTGGAAACGTATAGAATTCCGTCATTTTATTTCTGGACAAATCACAATGCGTAAGCCGACATTGTGACCAGTGTGCCTGTTGTCGCCTTTCCATTCGCTCTTGTTTTCGGCAAACTTGCTCCATTGAGCCTGTGTCAGTTCGTATTTGCCTATGTAGAAGTCCTTGCTGAGAGTCACCTTGTGGGCTGGCTTCTCTGAAAACCTGTCATCGCCCATAATGAAGCTTCCTGGCTTGATCTTCACCAGGACAAGCGGTGTCTGCTTTTCATCGAGCCCGATCGATGCGGTGTAGCTTTCTCCGGACGCATTTTGATCTTTAGCAAGTGCGGAATAGGCGGCAATTGCCACGACAGCAAAGAGGGATGTGAGACTAAAAATGGCCATTAACACCTTATTGTTATTGTCTGATATGGATATCCGGAGATGAGAATCTAGAGGCTAGCATCTTTTTCTGCGGATTTCGCAAATTCTTTGCTCCGAGTGCAATCCGCTGATGTCCGAAATTGTCGTACCGTTCGCAATTTTGATGTCGCCGTAGAGGGATACTGGCGGCGCCAAAGGGTTCAGAGCCCTGAAATTCAATCTGTCAACGATAATTTCAGCCATTTTGTCGAAATCAACGTCAACATGCGCAAGCTCCAGCTCTTCATTTGGATTCGAGTAATATCCAAGACAAAAGAGTGCAAGTTCTTCCGGCACCTTCACATTCGCTTTTCTGCAGGCTGGGATCAATCCGCTTGATATTGTGTCGCCAAATCCGACGATTGCGGTAAAGTCTCTTTTTTTGCTCAGCAGTTTCTCTGCGGATTCTACTCCCAATTTTATTTCTTGATGGATTTTGATGATGTTTTCAGGGGCCATGAAAAGCCCCCTTTTCTGTGCTATGGAAGGAAAGCTTTCGCTCCGAATTCTGGCTTTGTCATCCTCGTGAACCCATCCGATGTAGGCGATGCTTCGATGCCCTAGGCTTAGGAGATGGTCCGCGGCCAGACTGTACATCTTCGAATTGTCCAGTTCGCAAGAATCCAGGCACAGATCTGGAATGCTGTGGTCAACCTGTATGGCGGGCCCTCGGATAAGCTTCCTGTCGGGAAGGCATGAAATGCTCGTTTCCGCGAGAAGAATTATGGCAGTGGACATGGGAAAGGAAAAGCCTTTCCAAAGCACATTGCTTGGAGCCTTTGTGTGGTGAATGGTCCTCACGGGAATTCCATCTTTGGCAAAGACATCCACGAGGTGATTTATGATGCTGGAATAGAAATAATTGTCAAGGGAAAGCTTTGTGAATGCGCTCAGGAAAAGGATAAGAACCTCGGATATCGGGGCATCTCTTCTTTTTATTATCCTTGTGCCTTTTCCTGGCACTGACTCCGCAATCCCGCGCGCAATCAGCGCGCCGAGAGCCGCCCTGACAGATGTCCGTCCAATGCTGTACTGCCGGGCCAGAGAATGCTCCCCATCAAGCCAGTCGCCATCTTTCAGTGCCCCAGATTCGACCGCGGCAATCACCTCATCCAGCATCACCTGATAGACTGGGCTATTTTTCCTGACGTTCAATCTTATCCTATTTCCCAAATTCATGCTGTTTCTCCTGCACTCAACAATTTGCCACGGCAAGCAGATTAAAAGACGGATGTATTGAAACTGAGGAAAAATAATCCCCTAGCAATGTCCGCGCGCAAAACTGCAATGCATTGAAAGCCGATCTGTGCGCTAAAGTAAACATGTTTGCCCTAAAATCAAGCAATGCCAAAGTCTTTGACAGAAAAATCAGAGTTGATCGAATAGAAAAACAGGACGATCCTATGCCAGTTCCAAGAGCTCCCCTGATAAATCATTGACTGAACGATTTAGCTAACTCCCAAAAAAATCTTATTTAATTGATATGGGCATTGACAAATATTAATAATCATGCTATAATAGCGACATGTTTGTAACATGTTTTTTATTGATTTGTATGACCAAGACAGGGGGAGAGACATGAACAATCATTTGTTCAACGACTGGGGTAGAGTCTGTAGAAAAAGTGCGCTTCTGGTAAATGCATCGGGATCCATGACAAGAAGGTGGCTTGGCTTGCCAAGATTCGCCTTCACTCTCATCGAGCTGTTGGTTGTGATTGCAATTATAGCGATTCTTGCCGCCTTGCTTCTCCCAGCCCTTCTCGCGGCGAAAGAGCAGGGAAAATACATAACTTGCGTCAATCAGATGAAGCAGATTGGGCTGTCATGCCTTAACTAGACGTTGCTCGAAAAGTATTTTTTTGAGTGTCAAAAAAATACTTTTCA